>JAEUVP010000400.1 GCA_016786805.1 Chitinophagaceae bacterium
AGATCTGCCGTTTTCAGTTTGCGGGGGATCTTCACTTCAATATTCTGTGTTTTGCCGGCTCTTTGCAGTTTCAGCATCACGGAACCTTTTTCCTTGCTTTCACGGATGACCTTTGCCATTTCATCAGCACCATTCACCGCTTTGCCATCTGCTTCCAGTATAACATCATCTTCTTTCACCCCGGCTTTTTCAGCATTACTTTCATCATCCACTTCAATTACTTTCACACCTTTCCCATCTTCAGTATCCTGGACAGATAAACCCAGTTTGGGACTACCGCCTGACCAGCTCCAGTTTTGACCGAATGGCTGCATGACACGGGGAACAGCAGGTGTTCTCGGCATGATGTGTTCAAAATCAAGATCACCAAGGTCCATATTCATATTAAAGCCTTCGGTGGTATAGATATTTGTCGTCCCTTTCCATTTACCCAGTTCAGCTGTTACTTTTTGTTCTTTTTTATCACGGAGATAAGCAATCGTTACTTTATCACCCGGTTTGTGTTTCCTGATAGTGGCCGTAAGGTCATCCGGGTCTTCGATCTTCGTATCATCGATCTTTGTGATCACATCACCTTCTTTGAGCCCCGCTTTTTCAGCACCACTTCCTTTGGTAACAGCCTGTAATCTTACCCCGGTCTCCGTTTTTTCAGTGGTTACACCCAGCATTGCCCTGTTGGAATCAACACTAACTTTTCTTTTAAGACCACTCTGTGCCGGGAAAGTGTTGAACCCACTCATGCCATCGGCAAAAGCCCAAACATCTTTGATCTTGTTGCGACGAACGGTTACATCACCATCTTTATATTCATCCAGCGATTTACCATTCACCGTGATCTTGTCACCATTGATCTCCACCACCACTTTTTCATCTTTATCCCCTTTGCGGGTAATGATGATCTGCTCGGCATCTTTTTTATCCTTCACTTTTTCTTCCGGCTGCGCCAGCAGTGAAGCAGGAAGAACCATGGTTGCGGCCAGGGCAAGCACAGAAAATTTTCTACTAACCTGTATCATAATTTTTGTTTTAATAAATTATCTACGTCAAATTTCGTAGATCAAATATAATGAGATTTTCTGTATTACGAAATGTTTCGGAAATGTTAAATGCCTGGCGGTTTTTAAAAGGCCGGATCAGCGGACAAACGGGCTAATAGCTTCATAGGTGCGGACCGGGTACCCGTCCACTTCTTCATTACCTATGTAAGTCATGCAACATTTCTCCAAAACCCGGATGGAGCCTGTATTGCCCAGCTCTGCCCTGCCTACGATACGGCTAAGGTTTAGCTTTTCAAATCCATACCGGATACAGGCATCAGCTGCTTCGGTGGCGTATCCCTTTCCCCAATATTGCTTCATGAACCGGTATCCCAGGTCAATTTCATTCAGTTCGGCCCTGTACTTCAATCCACACCAGCCAATGAATTCCCCGGTTGCTTTGATATGCACCGCCCAGCGGCCATGGTTGTAAAGAGCATACTGGGGCAAAATGGTTTTTTCCAATACCGTTGCCGCCTGTTCAATATCTTCTATAGGATCATGTGTAAACCTTGTTACTTCCGGGTCAAGATTCAATGTATAGATCAATGCCGCATCTTCCATCCTGAAAAGACGGAACAGCAATCTTTGCGTTTCAAAAACCAGTGTCATGACTTGAGTATGTGGTTTTTACGTGGATTCGTTGGTGGTTTCCACTACCCTATAAGTGGTATTG
>JAEUVP010000023.1 GCA_016786805.1 Chitinophagaceae bacterium
CGGGTTGATGCTGTAGTACTGGATGATCTGTTTCAGGTGCGGGTCATCAAACGAAGGCTCTATCACCGGCAGGTCATGCACATTGGCCAGCTGCCCCAGGTCATTCCCGGAAAGGATCGTGCTGTTCCGGATATGCACCGGCAGGGCATCCACGCCGATACCCAGTTGTGTATTGGGCTTGGCCACCTGGAAAAGATTGGCTTCATTCACCACGCAGTACCAGTCGCCACCCAGCCGGGCCACATGGTTGATCTTGCGCTGGTCCAGTTTCTTGTTTTCATCCAGCAGTTCCTCGGCAATATGCATCCGCAGTACTTCGCAGATCACTAAGTTACCAGCCCCGCCTTCTGTACCCAGTGGTTTCACTTCAGTGACCCGGCATTCCATCTTCACTTTACTTTCTTTTACCATGGGTGGCTTCACCAGCGTAGCAGGTTCTTCGGTGAAACCGGCTTTGATAAACTCATTGGTTCCCCTGGGGAACTCGCAACTGGCCAGCGACATTTGCTGCACCATATCATAGGTCACAATATTGATCACGACTTCGGGCACTTCGAGCACATTTTCCAACGTATGCTTGCTGGTGTTATCCCTGACCCGGCGGGAAGGTGAGAAAACCACGATGGGCGGATTGGAGGAAAACAGGTTGAAAAAACTAAAGGGACTCAGGTTCACATTCCCGGCCTTATCAATGGTTGAGGCAAAACAAATGGGCCGCGGGGCAATCACATGTTGTAGGTAATATTGTTTTTCAGCAGGTTTCAGCTTTTCCAGGTCAATGATCATATTGAAGAAGTTTGGACCGGGCAAATATCCGTAAAAAGCAGGCGGTAACGGGCTGCCGTTCAGCTATTCTGTGCACCAGTTACCATGAATTTGAAAAAAAATGTAACAGAATCCCGTTTCCTTCGTTCTACGAAATACTTCGTCTAATTAATTGTTCAACTAACAAAACCAACCAGTCATGAAGAAACTTGTTTTGCCCGCTTTGCTGGCTCTTGTCATCAGCGGATCTACCCTGCAGGCGCAGGATCATGGAAAAGAAAAGGCCCGGATCGAAGGCAGCGGGAATGTGATCACCAAAGATGTGGCGGTAAAGTCCTTTGACGAACTGAAGGTGAGCGGGGCTTTCAGTGTGTTATTATCCCAGGGCAGCAGTGAAGGGGTAAAGATAGAAGCCGAAGACAACCTGCAGGAATTTTTTGAAGTAAAGAATGAAGGATCAAAGCTGCTGATCAGTATGAAGAAGGATGTGAACATCCACAGCAAGAAGAAAATGAAAGTGTATATCAGTTTCAAACAACTGAAGACGATGGAACTGAAGACCGTGGGGAATGTGTCGTCTGAACAAACACTCAGCTTTGATAAACTGCAACTGGATAATAAGAGTGTGGGCAACGTGGACCTGAAGCTGTCGGCACAGCAGCTGGACATTGATAACAAAAGTGTGGGCAATATCAAACTGCAGGGCAAGGCCGATAATGTAGTGATCAAAAATAACAGTGTGGGCAGTATTGAAGCTGCCGGTTTCCTGGTGCAGAAAATGGATATTGATAACCACGGGGTGGGTTCAGCCGAAGTGAACGCCGAGAAAGAACTGAAAGTAAAAGACAATATGCTGGGCAAGGTGGTGAATAAGGGAGCGGCCACGGCCCGGAGAATGAATAACGTCAGGATCTGACGCTGAACAAAAAGGTCGCCTGGCTACAGTATTTACTGAACATCTCATGTGCATGTAGAGGTTCAAGTTGAATTGACTGCCGGGTGGCCTTTTTGTTATGGGTTTTTACGCAGTTCATGTTAGCGGCAGGTTATTATAAAGGTTTCTCAAATTCGAACTCAGAATTTTCGGTTGAATCATTTTTTCCTACTACTGTGGTTTTAGCAAGAATGTCACCTACTCTTTGACTGTTTTCATTTCCTTTGGCTACTAAAAAAGCAACTAGCCCAAAACACCATGCAATTTCGATAATATCTGCTAGCCTTCTTTTCAAGATTTGCCCAAAAGTAACGTTAGAACCGTCGAGTGATACAACTTTCAACCCGACTAATAGATGTCCAAATGTGCTACTATAGCTGCTTTCAATAACGACAAAATAAAGGAACCAAAATACGATAGGAACCAATGCTGGAAAACCAGTGACAGTTCTTCCTCCTTCCTCATTCGGTTCACCCGCAAACCAGATGTACATAAAGGTCAAAATAAAAATAAGGGTATAGTCTATGATTGTTGCCCCGACTCTCCTACCAATGTATTTTTTTGTATTTGTCATTTATTTAATAGGTTCTTCGAAATGGCAGCCAACGTTCTAGTATTTGCGAAGGCAGGGAATTCATTGATTGTCCAGCCCGGTACAAATGCCCATTTGAAAATATGTTGTTGAAGTTAACAACTAAAGCTGAACATTGAACGTCGAGCCCGAACCACTGTTGATGCCTGCCAATAGCTGATGTTACAATGTCCAGCCCTGCTTTTGCAAATACTTTTGTTGTACGATGTTTTTTTAGACGACTTGTCTTACATTTGTCAGACAAAATGACTTAAATGAATGATTTTGTCGATAAATTAGCTACTGCTATTAGTGCTCCTAAATTATGGCTAAAAAATAGGATTATCCCTTCTTCTATGTATAGCAAAGATTTTACAGAAGGTTGGATGCTCAATACTGAATTCGGTATTCCATTCTGTTATATACCAAGTGTTACAAATGATAACTATGAGTTTGTCGAGCAAAATATTTACGGAATTTTAAATGGGAAGAATGATATTAACCTAGCAATTCTTCTAACAGAAAATAATTCATTTAACGTGTACAAATGGAATTACCTGAAAAATAATGTTCAGAAACACACTGGAAAGTTTGATGTATTTAAATCCTTTGATAAAAAATATTGGTACAAGAAAAGTTTAAACAAGAGTGATAGCAAGAATGAGCTAGAATTGATTACAAGTAAGATTGAAAATAAAATATTTCAAATACATTCATTCATTCGAGATATAGATGCTTTGCATCCCGATGCTGCTTTAGATGAAATTTGTAAACTTTTGTATGTAAAAATTTATGATGAAGAAATCACAAAAAAAGGCGACTATTACAAGTTTCAGCGAAATAGGTACATAACAACTGAAGAGTGTGCTAGTGTAATAAGAAATTTATATAAGGAAGCTAATGAGCATGATTATCGAGTATTTTCATTAAGAATACCTGGATATAAAAGGTCAAGAGGTGTTTTTGATACACCGATTATGTTATCATCAGAGGCAATCGTCAAAGTGGTTGAGCACATACAAGCATTATCTTTCAGTAATTCAGAAATTGATTTAAAAGGTAGAATCTTTCAAAACTTAATTAGCCCCGTTTTAAGGGGTGGATTTGGACAATATTTTACTCCATTTGAAGTTGTCGAGTTTATTGTAAACCTTATCAAACCGACGTTAAATGATTTAATAATAGACCCCTTTGCTGGTTCTGGTCATTTCTTAACTAGTTCAATTAGATATGTCAAGAAGAATAATCAAGATGTAACACATAAAAAAATTGATGACTTTCTGTTTACTCATCTCCATGGTATGGAAATAAGTGAACGAATGGTTCGAATTTCAATGACAGATATGCGGCTTCATGGGGATGGTCATTCAAACATAAGGTGCGTTGATGCATTACTTGACTTTTCTAATTATCAGGATTTGCATAAGGATTCTTTTGATGTTGTAATGACTAATCCTCCATTCGGGTCTCTTCTCAATACTGATGGGTTAACTAAAATTGGTGACTTTTCACTAGCTAAACCTAAAAAAAATACCCCTTTAGAGGTTCTTGGGTTAGAACGTTCTACTGAATTACTTAGGGAAGGAGGGAAAATAGCCATTGTTTTGCCAGAAAGTGTATTTGTAAATTCGAATCTTAAATATGTAAGAGATTGGATAGTATCTAACATACATGTTTTGGCTCTAATTTCATTGCCTATCGAAACCTTTTCACCATACGGAGCAAATATTAAAACGAGCATTTTAATTGGCAAAAAAACGTTGTCAGAAGTTGCTAGACCTGATAGTAAGTCTAAAGTTTTCATAGCTGAAGTTAAAAATATTGGATATGATTCGTCAGGAAGAAAAGTAGAAAAATCAGACCTTGATTCTATTATGAAAGAGTTTAATCAGTTTATCAAAAAAAGTAAAATAAAATGGTAATGTCAAATGTTGCTATAATAAGCCATACTGAACTTGAAACATCTGATAAATGGCTAATTAATTATTTTTTATCGGAACCCAATAATGAAGATGATGCAAAGTATAACATAGTTAAACTAGAGGAATTAGTTGTGGAAAGAAATGAGACAATTGACCCTCAGAAGTTTCCTGATTGGATGTTTGCATATATCGGATTGGAAAATATAGAAACAAACACCGGGTTTCTAACCAATTTTGATAAAAGGTCTGGTAAAGAAATAAAATCAAGAACGAAAACCTTTTATGGGGGTGATTTGCTTTATGGTAAACTTCGTCCGTCATTAAATAAAGTTTATTTAGCTGAAAAATCCTTTGGTGGAGGAATTTGTTCAACAGAAATCTTTGTATTGAAGGTTAGAGAAGATAAAATTTCCCCAATTGTTTTAAGATTTTTACTGTCAACAAATTATGTTTTAGCTCAAATTAAATCTTATACGGCTGGAGCAGCCTTACCAAGAATTCACATAAAAGATTTTATGAGTATCAAAATTCCAATACCTGATAAGAAGAAATTGTCAAAATTGGAAAAGGAATTAAATATATTGAACAACGAAATTTTAAAAGGAAGAGATTTATTTCTGAATTCAAGCCAGCTTAATGAACAGTTATTTGAATCACTATTTGTTCAAAAAGGCAGTATAACAATCTTAGAAAAACACAAACCAAACTTAATTAAATTGGAAGGCAAATTGCCCTTTGCAACTGGTGGGTTATAAATTTCTTAATTGGTCTTGATATTCTGGAATGCTTTCTCTAATTAGTTTATGAATCTCTGCTTTACTCTTACCCTTAATATCTAAACCATTTTTTATGGCAACGCTATCTAATTTCGATTTTGGATATTGGTTTAATTCTTCCTCAATATAATTAGTATGGATAAAGGAAATATATTTATGAGCAATTTCATCTTCTTTTCTAATTTTCCTAAACTCTTCGAATGCTTCGGGGTTACTTGTTTTTAGCATCCTTATAAGACCACCAAAATTTGCAGCATAAGATACATTAGCAGAAGGTTTGCATGAAAGGGGGCCAGTCAACCTTTCCCTTTTACCTGCCGCATTTAAAGGTTCTCCAAAATGACTACACGTTTTCGGAGTACAACCATCTGGGCATTTTTGAGCATCAACAAAAGATCCTCCTCTTTTAAGATGAAGAGAGTCTCTTAACTTAATTAGTGGTTGAACCGAATTGATAAAGTGGTCTATAATTATGGGTGCAAAATATATCGAATCAATTTGTCGCCATTCCCATACAATAACTAGCAAAAGGTCGTCATCTCCTATTTCCTTTGATAAAACATCAAAATGAGCTTTAGATTCATCTGCACCCTTATTCATTGATTTTACTTCTATTCTTAAAGCTTCGCCTTCTTTTGATTCTGGTTTCCATTCTTGTTCTTTATGTAGGCAAGCAAAATCATTATATTGGTGGTCAGGGAACCATGCTATTTCGTAAGGATATTCTTTCAATTCTATGTTTATAAAATATCCCCATAAAGCTTCTAATAACATCCCCATTCCGCTTCCAATTCGTCCTCCTCTTGTTAGGAACGTTTTACTTGAAAAGGCATTTATCTCCTCAAATACTTTTGGGGAAATCTGTATGATTATGTTTTTAGCGTCTGTCATAAAATATCGTACAATACGTAGATTGATGTTATTACACGTAAGGTACAAAAAAATACAGCTGTTGAAAACCAACCCTTTAACGATATACTTTTCGTATTATCGTTAGGACAATACGATCTGGATTATTTCATTCTTGTATAACTTGCTCAGCCCTTCTTCAACTTCAAAATACTCCAGTCCGTTTCTTCAGCAATAATAGTATTGGAAAGTTTACCCAGCCCGTCAATTTCCATGTCCACCACATCGTTGGGTTGCAGCCATTGCTCGGTATAATTCGGGTCGTTGAATTTGCCCGTTCCATTCAGTTCTAAGAAACAACCGGTGCCGACGGTGCCGCTGCCGATCACATCGCCAGGATACAGGTCCACACCATAAGAAGCCCGTTCGATAATTTCTGCAAAGGTCCAGTCCATATCACCCACATTGCCATCACTCACCTGTTTGCCATTTACCCAACACTGCATCCGCAGGTTCCAGCTTTTACCGGTGTGATTTTCCTTCGGTGGAATTTCAAAGGACTGTAATTCATCCAGCGTTACCAGCCAGGGGCCGATGACCGTGGAAAAATCTTTACCCTTGGCCGGCCCGAGGTTGAGCAGCATTTCTTCCATCTGCAAACGTCTTGCACTTATATCATTCATGATCATCAGGCCGCCGATATATTCATCCGCATGTTCGGCTTTGATATTGCGGCCATGCTTGCAGATAACGATGGCTGCTTCCAGTTCAAAATCTAATTTTTCAAAATGGTCGGGCATGCAATGGATATTGCCGGGTCCCTGTATGCTATGGTGATTGGTGAAATAAAAGATCGGGTACTGGTCAAACTCCGGGATCATTTCCACTTTGCGGTTTCTTCTGGCAGCGGCCACATGCTGCCGGAAGGCATAACCATCCCGGCAGGAAGAAGGAAAGGGAACCGGGGCGATCAGTTCCACCTGGCTGAGCGGAATGGCCCGGTTACTGGTCCGGGTGCCTTCTTTCAACAAGAGCTCACCGGCCTGGGCAACAGGATAAGCATCTTCCCAGTAGGTTAAAAACATATTCATACTGTTGGGAAGATCAGGATGCAACACTTCCATATCATAGACCATGTCATGGATCAGTACGGCCAGCTGTTCCTGTCCTTCTTTGAGATAAGAAACCAATTTCATATAACGGGAGTTAAGTGCTGCTAAGTTAACGAGCTTGGTTGTAACTTAAGGCCATGAAAAAATGGTTATTCATTTTATTACTGCCTGTTCTTTCTTTTAGTAACAAAGAGGAACCACAAAGCTGGATACGCATCAACCA
>JAEUVP010000135.1 GCA_016786805.1 Chitinophagaceae bacterium
ACATCATAAATACCTTCTGAATAATTTTGTTCATTTTGCGACGGTATTGCGTTAATTTTAGTTCTTATCTCCCCACGGTAATTATTGTTGTTATAATCTCCCTCATTGCCTGAAGTAATATTTATTTCCACCCTGGCTCCATTTCCGCTTTCTGTTTCGCTGCCATTTACTGTTGCTTTTCTTGAATTCAATACTAATCTTACTGCGCCACCTGTACGGCTGTTATACTCTCCATCGGTAGCCACATCAAACTCAAGTGTAAAATTTTGTGGCAGCGGCTTTTTTAATAATGATGGAGACAAGGGAGTGTTATATCCCAATGCTACCCATTTATCATTTTCTCCTTTAATGGCTGTTATATAGCAGCGCTTTGAGTAAGTATTGAAAAACCAGTTTGCGGGTGCCTGCCCAATGGTACCTGAAGAAAAATCATCCATAAAATGAATCCCGGCCGGTAAAGTTGCTGTTTTAACGTAGGATTTTTCGCAAGATTTATTTTTATTGCGGTAGGCAGCAAGCCGTTCATTTAATTGTCCTTCATTTGCCGGCGTATACACAATACTCTTTATTTTTTCAGGGTTAAAAAAATAGGTGTAGATGTAATCATAATTGATATTTTCTGTAATGGCTGTGTACATTTCATGCAGCTGGTTGCCGCTTTCCTGTGTTTGAAATGGCAATGACACAGTTACCCATTGCGGCTCTGCCGCTTTACATTTTTCAAGCACATCAGCGGTAAGTTTGTACAAAGGGTAGTATAGCTTATTCTCCTTGTCAATTTCCGAAAGAATAAATGGATCACTACCGTCAAAATCATACATACCAGGCTGCATAGTTCGCAAAATGGCAGCATCCTGCAGTGAATGTTTATATTTTTCTTTTAGTTGTACAATATTTTTCCGGATGCGGTCAATGGCTTTTTTATCAAATTCATTTGCTGTAGTGGATTTATTGGCGAGGGCTTCATCTGCCAGTTGAAGGTATTCGCCTTTTGCAACCGGTGTAATGGGCAGTTTATTACCGGGGGCCAAAATAATATTCTGCATTTCGTTGCGTATGGTAATGTAGTTGGCAGCGTTGGGGTGTATGCCTGCGGGACGTTTATTATTATTAGATGAAGCGTTGTCATATCCATCCGGCTGCCAGGTAAAAAGATACTGCCCTGCTGTATTAATAAAGCTGGCCGGGTATGCGCCAAACAGCTTATTAACGGATATATAAAACTTGGTATTTTCCTCGGGTATGGGTTTGAAATTTCCTTTAGCGTCGGTCCATTCTTTTTCATGACTAACATTCCATACCATAAACTTCACCCCATAACCACCATTTTGCAAATAGCGGGTTACGGTGCCCAGGCCACCAACCGGGGTGTAACTTTTTTTCACCCATTCTATCATATTTTTAAGGTGGACTTCTTTCTTTTTGCCAACGGGGTCTGTTTGTGGTTTCCAGTTGCGATCCCAGTAATTATTGTTCCACCAGCCAATTATACTGTCTTGTATGCGCTGTTCGGCAGTAAGCTGAGCAATTGAAATGCAATTTAAAAATGTAAGTACTATTGCTAAAATGATATGCTTCATTTTATTCTTTTGTAATTTTTATATTGCTGATATAGTATTTCTCCGTATCGCCGTCACTTCTGCTATGCATAAACTGCAACCAGTTGAATATAGTGCCCGGGGGTACTCCCTTGGGTAGGTGGGCAATTTTATCCCCGTCTAAAAAATATTCCAGTGCTTCACCTCTTTTTTTGAGTAGAACCGTAACTTTATTAATTTCCTTATCGTTTGAAAAACCTGTTGCATCGTAGTAGGGTTTAACATTCACGGGATAGCTGCTTCCGAACTTACATTCAAGGGAAGTTTCACCCGGCCTGCCGGAGTAACCGGCTCTAATCCGCAGGTTAATGCAAGGTCCGTTCTCTACATAGTTTTTCGCTGTGCCCAAATAGAGTACAAATGCTTTGGCCCCCCAGGGAATATCTTTCGGAACTGCCAAATCAAAACTCAATTCAAAATTCTGCGGCAGCGGGTAATTCATTTTCAGCGGTGTAACAGGGCTGTGGCCAATGAATTCGAGCCATTTACCTTCCATACTTTTTACTGATGTAATAACCGGGTATTGAGCATTACTATTCATGCTGGCTTTCCAGCCCATTGGTTTTTGGCCGGTTGCGTTTTCTGAAAAATCCTCAAAAAAGACAACCGAGGGATCGGTTGCATTTTTATTAGCCATGGATGATTTCTCAGTAGTAATGGTTTTTTCTTCCCTCTCCAGTGGGCCAAGCGGCTTATATTGTTTCCCTTTTACTTTTTCAGGGTCAAAGAAAAAATTGTATACGTAGTCAAAATCAAAGTTATTAATGATGGATTCATGCATGTGTTTATAGGGCAATTCATACATTGATCCGCCAAACCATTTAATAACAATCCATTGTGGTTTGTCAGTACTGCATTTGGCCTGCATTTCCGGATCAACCCTGTAAAGCGGATGGCTTTTGTCAAAGCTTCCGTCTTGTTTAAGCTTCCCATTTTCAAAAACATCTTCGCCATTGGCTAAATCCTGTATGGAGTAACCTCCGAATTTTAGATAGGCGGGTTCGTTCATTCTGCTTTTATATTTTTCTCTCAACCTTTTTATCATAGCCCTGGCCTTGCTGAATTTATTTTCAAGATTATCCATGGCCAGTTTCAGGTGTGATGTATTGTATGAATTTTGTTCAGCTGCTGTTTGTTTTTCTTCAGCATATTTAACTGGGAAAGCATCCTCTGCAAATTGCATTGCTTCGCCAATTGTAACATGTAAGAATGGAAACCGGTTGTTTTGGCTAAGGATGATGAGCTGATGACCAAAATTATCATGTTCTGTTTTAAGAGTCATGAAGATGTACTTTTTCAACTGCGGATGCGACGGTATGGCATAGAGATTTTTTCTTTTTGCATCTTCGGAGTTCGGGTATTCTTTTAAAAATTGTTCATCGTACGTGGGCAGGGTAAACAAGCAGGTTTTATTGGTATTAAAAGCAATTTCCCTGTAAGTAAGTGGTATTTCATTAGCAGCAATGGTCCAGAAATTGGCAAAATTCAAATAAGGCTGCCACTTGCCGTTGGTTTGCCTTAAGAAAGTATAGCTGTTGGCATTGGCTCCATAGCTGTGCGGCACAGCTTCATTATAACGTTCGTTATACAAATTCTTTTTTGGGGTCACATATTTTTTAATATCGCCCAAACTGCCTTTGGGTTTATAGCTCGCCTGCATCCAATTGGCAAAAGAATCAATGATGGATAACTGGGCAATGGAATATTTTTTTTCATCCACCTGGCTTGGCTTTGTAAAACCTTTATACTTATAAATTTTTATCCAGCCTATAGACAAATTTTCATATGCCTCGTTGTGCTTTTGGGCAAATGTGCAGTTGGTTATTATCAGAAACAATAAAGTAATGATCAGCCGCATAGTTGTTTCATTTTGCCTGGTTCAGGTGTTCCTCTCAGCCCATTAATTTTTGATAATTGACTTCAACTTATCTTTTAGTTTTTTTGCTCCTGTTTTTTTAGTAGCTGGCGTTGCAGCAGGCTCTGCTTCTGTTGCTGTTGTGCCAGTGGTTGCAGCCGGGGTCGTTGTTGTTGCATTACCGGTAGATGTAGCGGCTGCAGGTTTAGTAGCTGCAGCATTTTCTGATTTGGAAGGTGTTGCCGGGTTGCCTGCCATTTTTGTTTTTTCTTTAGCAATTATTTCTCCTTTCAGCCACTCTTTTACAAAAGCAGTCACTACATCATTTACTTCTTTGCCTGCCCGGTAAATAGCTTTCCATTTCAGACTTTTCTTTTCATACACCGGGTTTACAAATTTTTTGATCTTGTATTTATCAGGCTCCGTCAGCTTTGCAGTGAAATCAACCGTAGCTGCCAGTTGCAGGTATTCTTGTAATCTTTTCTTGAGAATACCGGAAGGATCAGCAGGGTAGGCTTTTTCCCACGCATCTTTGCCAGGGAAAGGTTTTTTCGCAGCTTCTATCAAAGCGTCCATCCTCTTTTGATTCTCTTCCATCAACTTTTGCTGCTCAGCCACATATTTTGTATCTGTTTTATAATTGTTGATATTCTTTTCGAATACAATTTTATTTTTTCTTAGGTTGGCCAGCGTTGATCCCCTGTCAGTCAGAGGCATAGCTGCTTCCCGCTGGCTATTGTAATTTTCAATGAATTCCTCGCTGTTTACATATTTTTTTACATAGTCACACATTTCTGCTGCTGCGGCTGCCTTATCACCTTCGATAACATTTTTTAATGTTCTGGCATAGGGCAACCGGAATGATTGCAACTGGTTGTAAACAGAATTAGGGTCTCCGCCTTCGGATCCCAATTCCATCGGGCCATTATCGAAACGACCCACCAGGTTATTGATGAAATAATACCGGGCAGTTTCCTCCTGCATGCCCAGCCGGGTTATGATATCATCTGCTAATTTGAATGCTGTAGCCGTGATGCCGATGATTAAGCTGCAGAAGATAAGTTGATTGCGTTTCATATACTTTTTTTATATTTTAATTGAATAAGTTTTTTTGCGTGTTGAATGTACCAGGTGATTGTAATCCGCTGCTAATGGAAGGCTGCAGCCCGTTTTGCCTGATTTCATTGATCAAAGCAGGAGTATTTTCCATTTCTTCTACCATCTGCATAATCTTCTGCATATTTTCCCTGAATGCTTTTTTTTCGTCCATCTCATCCATTTCTTTTCCAAATTTTTCTGCCCTTTTTAAGAATTCCTGCATTTCTTCAAACTTGTCTAATTCGTCGGAGGCTTTCTGGAATTCTTCAATTTTTTTTCGCATCTCCTCTTTTTTTTGTGCATTGGATTCCTTTTCTGCTATTTCCTTTTCAAGCCTTTTTATTTCATCCATCATCGTTTCAAATGCATCGAGCTCTCTCACTTTTTTCATCATTTTATCCAGCTGATCTTTCAGGTTTTCTTTGGGAGTTTTTACATTTTTGCAATCAGCAGTCAGCATATTGTTCATCAGTTCTTTAAACAATTTATATTTATTGAGTAGTTTAGGATCGAGCGGAGTAAGTTCATCTTTGGGTATATTTGGAAGTGGTACAAGTTCATCATCATCGCCCAACACGCCTTGTTTCCGTCTTTCCTGCATCCTCTTCATAGCGTCAGATAATCCTTTGTCAATAGCATCACCCACCTGCCCGTCTGTTGGTTTGGGATTGCCGTTTACCCGGCGGAGAGCAGCCAGTAAGCCTTTATCCATGGCGGCTTCTACATCGGCTGTGCCGGGAGTGATGCTGCCATTAGCCGTTTTGTAAGAAGGACTGATACCAGGCTGGGCTACCATTTTACCTACACCTGTGGCGACTGTAACATTGGGAACAGGGTTGTTCGTTTTTTTGATACCATAACCATTTTTATTAAAATCCTTTGAAGCAGCCACTAACTGCTGCCATTCAGGTCCGGCCGGAATACTTACTACTGCGGGGCATGTGAAATTGGGTATTTGTGGCTCAGGAAATTCTCTTTTCACCTGGTAAACCGGGGGACTGCAATGCTCTGTAAGCGTTTCCATTCCATCTGTGATGCTGCCATACAGTTCAGCGAGATACCCGGTGAATCCAATATCCTGCAACAGTACTGTATTTTTTACATTTCCGGCCACGTACCAGTTCCAGGTACACCAGGCATTAAGCCATTCCCTGAACTCTTCTGTTTTTTTGATAAGATAATCTCTCAACCGTGTGTTTACTTTTCTCATGTAATCATTTTCCAGGCCATCCAGCTGTGCTTTGAATGTTTCGCATCGGGTGCCTTTGCTGTCGCTGATCTTTTTATAGATCGCATCAATTTTTTGTTGTTTCTCTTTATTCAGTTGTTCTTTCCAGGCCCACATTTTTTTAAGTTCTTCGGTATTTTCCAGTTGCCATTTTAGCTGGTAGCTGCTCAAAACCCCCAACACGATGGTGGCAGGTTTGCTTATGAAACTTAGCCCCTTCATGGTTTCAGCAGCCATTTCTTTAATAAAGGCTTCTTCCCCTTTATTAAAAGTTTCCTGCACTTCCTGGTCCAATTCATCGGCCATTAAATCAATTTTATTTTTGAAATTGCTAACCATATCAGCATAGGCTTTCTTGGTGCCATAATCCTCATTGTAATTCTTCACACTATTTGATAATTGGGGCGGCTCCGGCATCCAGTTTTTGGGAAAATATTCATAGATGGCAATCAGTTTTTTGATCTTTTCAAAATCAAGATCCTGGGCCTTGTAGTTTTTATTATGATTTTTTAGTACTTGCTCTGTGAAAGGATTGGGAGAATTCTCCAGCGCCTCTTTGTAAGAGTCATCTGCTTTGATGGGGTCGCCCTGCAGTTCTTCCATCAGGCCACCGCATAGTTTTGCGTCCGGATGATAGGGATTGATCCGGTTAGCAATGGCAAAAAATCTTTTGGCGCTGTCAGGTTCGCCAAACCCCAGCCAGGCCTGGCCGAGGTTATTTAATACAGTACTGTTAAGTGGCAAATCATCCTGCAATTTTCTTAACAGGGGCATGGCTTGCTCCGGGTATCCATAACTGGTTAATAAAGCAGCCATATTGTTTTGCCAGTTAAGATTGGCCGGATCCAGTGCCACCGCTTTTATACTTAATGCTAAAGCCGCCTGCGGATGACCTTGCAGCATGGCCAGCACGGCAGCACTTCCTATATCTGTTGCTTTCGGTGTTTGGGCTATTACTTTTTTAACTATTGCCATTTCAGCAGCCTCGGCTTTTCCCATCATCTTATTGTACAAATTAGTTGCATAAGC
>JAEUVP010000150.1 GCA_016786805.1 Chitinophagaceae bacterium
AAACGCCCAAGTTGCTGGTGTTTGAATCGGTGTATTCCATTTCAGGAACGATTGCCCCGGTAAAAGCAATCATCGCATTGGCAAAGAAATACAATGCTATGACGTATGTGGATGAAGTTCATGCCGTGGGTCTTTATGGAGAAACAGGTGCCGGTATATTTGAACAGGAACAATTGCAAAACGAAATTGATATTCTGAACGGAACTTTGTCGAAAGCCATTGGTGTTTTTGGCGGATATATTGCAGCTTCAGCTACGATCATTGATTTTATCCGCAGCTACGGAAGCGGTTTTATTTTCACCACTTCTTTGCCTCCTGCGGTTTGCAGTGCTGCTACTAAAAGTATTCAGCTGATACAGCAACACCCGGAATGGAGACTGGAGTTCAGGGAGAATGTTCAGTTACTGCGAAAAGCATTGCAGGAAAACCAGCTTGAATTCAATAATAATGATTCGCATATCACCAGTATCCCGGTAAGAGATGCGGCCCGTTGCAGGCAGCTGGCCAATGAGCTGTTGCAAAAGCAGGGAGTGTACCTGCAACCGATCAATTTTCCAACCGTGCCCAAGGGGGAAGAATGCCTGCGCATTATTGTAACGGCAAGGCACCTGGTAAAACATATTAATCATTTAGCGTTTAGTTTATCTAAAATAATTCATGGAGACGATCAGGCTCATAGGACGGGATTCCCGGCTTTCGTTGCTGCAACTGGAGATAGTGAAGCGGCGTATTGAAGCAGCGACGGAGGGAATCAAAGTGGAGATCATTGCCCGCAGCAGCCGGGGCGATGCGCTGCAGGATGTACCATTGCAAACCGTGGAAGGAAGTGATTTTTTTACACAGGATATTTTTGATTCCCTGGAGAATGGGGCAGCCGGTATAGCTGTTCATTCATTAAAAGATATGAGCAGCGAACATTTTTTTGGAACCAATAAGTTTGCCGTAGTGGACAGGGATGATGTCCGGGATGTGGCCATCTTCCAAAAAGATATTCAGCAAAAAATCGCAGAAGGAAAGCAGATAGTTATCGGAACTTGTTCCCCGCGACGAGAAGAAATGGCGATCGGTTTTCTGCAAAAGGCTTTGCCGCAGTTGAATAATAGTTTTCGGATAGTTACAAAAGTGATTCGTGGTAATGTAGATACCCGATTAAGGAAACTGGATAGTGGTGAGTATGATGGGGTCATCCTCGCCACAGCCGGGCTAAACAGGCTATTGAGGAGCCGGGAAGATGCTGGAGTAAAGAAGTTATTGAAAGATAAAAAGCTGATGTTGCTGCCGCTGATCGAATGTGTACCTGCTCCTTGCCAGGGAGCTATCGTTGCAGAAGCGGCTCCCGGAAAAACAAAAGCTGTAGAGTTGTTGAATATGATCAATGATAGCAGCCTGTTGACTGATTGTACGAGGGAGAAGAAAGAAGCCATACAATACGGAGTGGGCTGTTTGCAAAAATTTGGTGTCACTACATTTAACCATGGCGGCAATAAAGTTTTGTATGCAGCGGGAAAAAATAGCAAAGGAGAATCATTTAGTAAATGGGAAGGGTTGCCGGAGCTGGATATAATCAATAAATTTTTTTTTAGCAGTACGGATCATATGGGCGATTTTTTTCAATATGCGTATCATACTGAATTAAGCAGGATTGAAGAACCGGTAGTTTATGTTGCCAATTATAAAGCGGTAAAGGATAATAATCTTATAAATGAACTTCTGGAAAAGAAAGTGTGGGCGGCAGGGACTAAAACCTGGTATGAGCTGGCTAAGAAGGGTATCTGGGTGGAAGGGTCTGCGGATGCATTCGGGCTGGAAACACTGGTCCCGGTTTGGCAGATGCCGCTGATCAGTATTGAAAAAAGGGAAGTGGCCGTGATTACGAATGACCAGTCGAAGAATAACTGGCAACAAAAGGGCTGGAATGTGTACAGCACTTATTCTTTACTGGAAAAGCAATCCACGGTAATAAGTGAACAAATCAAAGAAGCGGATATTATTTTCTGGACAAGTTTCAGGCAGTACAAACAGTATAAGGAATTACTAAAAAATAATGTGCAGCATGTTTGCCCGTATGGAGAAACAGCAGAACAATTCAACGGAGCCGGCCTGAAACCGGTTGTATTTCCAAATATTAAAGCCTTTCAGCAATGGAGACAAACCTTTGGCCACTCACTCAGCGTCGCCTGAGAACGGGGACACATATCCGGGAGCTGACAGCATCGGTAAAACTTAATTATAAGAGTTTTATCCAGCCGGTGTTTGTTGATGAGGGTATAAGCTCTTCCAGAAAAGTGAATGGATTAAATGAGGTGCAGGTGGAAACGGCTGACTCAATATTATATGGTATTGAACAGGATACCAGGAATGGGATCTCAAAATTCCTGTTATTCCCGGTGCCTGCCACTAAAAGAGATAAAGAGTTCGATTTTTCATTTGCAGCTAATGTGATTAGCAGGATAAAAGAAAATTTCGGTGACGAAGTATGGCTCGCAGCAGATGTTTGTTTATGCAGTTATACGACTCATGGGCATTGTGGTATTTTAAACCAGGATCATACGCAGCTGGTAAACAGTAAAACAGTGGAAGTATTGAGTCACTATGCTTCTTTATTGGCCAATGCCGGGGCAGATTGCATTGCACCCAGCGATATGATGGATGGCAGGATTGGTGCGATTAGAAATAAACTGGATGCCCTGGGATTTGAGCAGGTAAGTATCATGAGTTATGCTGCCAAGTTTAGTTCGCAGTTCTATGGACCTTTCAGGGATGCCTGCCATTCTGCTCCGAATACAAAGAGATTGCAGAACAGGAAGACCTACCAGCTTTCACCATTTAATATTAATGATGCACTGGCTTCGGCAATAAGGGATGAAAAAGAAGGAGCGGATATATTAATGGTAAAGCCTGCCACACTATATACAGATGTAATCGCAAAACTGAAACAACAAACCTTAAAGCCGGTTGCCGCATACCATGTAAGTGGCGAATATGCAGCTATTGAAACGTTAGCAGAGAAGGGTTTACTGGACAGGGAAGCGGCGCATGTGGAAGTGTGGGCGGCGCTGCAGCGCAGCGGGGCAGATATCATCATATCCTATGCAGCACGCAATGCAAAAGAGTGGATCAATAATGCAATCATTTAAAAGATAACCGGACCAATGGATAGTTATATGGATAAAACAGACCCGCGGGCAAGTACTGATCACGGAATTAAAAACCAGTTGTATCCTGTTTTCCTGAAACTGGAGCAGTTGAATATTTTATTGGTGGGAGCGGGTAATGTGGGGTTGGAGAAATTGCATTCTCTTTTATCGAATTCTCCCCAGGCAAAGATCACGGTAGTGGCACCAATAGTAAAGCAGGAAGTAAGAGAGTTGATACAAAAACATCCCTCCTGTACAATTATGGAAAGACAATTCCAGGAAGAAGATCTTGAAAATAAGGATCTGGTTATT
>JAEUVP010000184.1 GCA_016786805.1 Chitinophagaceae bacterium
AATATGGTAACACCACGGCCGGTACCATACCTCTTTGTTTGTGGGAATGGGAAAGCAGGTTGAACAAAGGCGACAATATTGTGCTGGCTGCATTTGGCGGCGGGTTTACCTGGGGTGCTACGCTGGTGAAATGGGCTTACAGTTCTTGATATTCAAAAGAGAATCTAACATTCATTTAAAGGACATGGATATTATCAATTTGATATCCATATCCATTTAAGGTCTTTTGTATAGTAAAAGACAATGTTAAGTCACTCTTTATATCATTTATCCATAAATCGAAGTCAACAGATGCTTCTTCATCTGATATCTCATAAAAATCAAAGTCGTTGAAAGCCCCTTTTGGAGGTAAGGTTGGTGTACCAGGATATGCTTTAATCGCAGCTTTTAATTCTGTTTCTGTTATATTCTTTGAGTTATCATTTGTAAAAAGCCATAAATATTCCCCTTCAACCAGTTTAGTTACAATTTTAACCAGTATCCCGTTCGCTTCAGCTTTTTGCATAGAGCTATTTTTTATTCCATACCCATAATGCAAAATCAGTTCCGGGTATTTTTTCCACTCCCAACTGGCGGAGCATATTGACGAGCTGCCCCCGGTGGTAAGTGCCATGATTAAACACATGCAGCAACATCTGATAGATGGGCATCTTTACCTGCTCCCGTTTATTATCCCGGTATTCAAATACATGATCCAGGGAATAATCCGACGCAGCATTGACCCAGCCCTCCCAGAGTTTTGATTGACTAAGCAAACCATTCACCACATCACGGGTGGTGCCTTTGAAATTATCGCTGGGACGGACAAAGCGTTCATGCAGTTTCATCCGCTGCCACCAGATGCTTTCCGCATCCCACATATGAAGCAAGGTTCGTTGCAGGCTTTCATAACTGCTCGGAAGCGCCGCTGTTTGTTTTTCTTCCGGTAAAGCCAGTATAGCTTCTGCGATCCGTTGGGTGGCCCAGGTGTTGTAAGCAGCCAGTTGTTTCAGTAGTTCTTTCATCGATAATAACTTCTCTTTTCAGTATTCAGTCAATAAGCAGGATATTTGTATAGCTCCCTTCAAAATTAAAAGTCTTTATACCAAATGCCCGATAATAATTTTCCACCCAAAAAAGATTCATCCACGGAAGTATTGACCGGATGGGGTTCGCTGGCCGTTCATGGCGGACATATAAAAGACCCGATGTATGCTCACCTGGTCCCTATCTATGCCAGCAGTACCTATGTATTTGATTCAGCCGAACAGGGAATGCGCCGCTTCGACGGAACTGAAGAAGGTTTTATCTACAGCCGCTGGGGCAATCCAACCATCAAAGAAGCAGAAGATAAGATCGCTGCCCTGGAAACATTCCAGCTTGGGATCGAAGCCAAAGGCATTCTTCATGCTTCCGGTATGGCAGCCATCTCCACCCTGATGCTGGCAACGCTGAAACCCGGCGATAAGATCATCAGTCATTTTTCCTTGTATGGCGGTACCAATGAACTGATCACTAAAATTTTACCCGGTCTGCAAATCACACCTGTGATCATTGATATGCGTGACCTGCAAAAAACGGAAGATGCATTGAAAGCTGACCCGGCGATCAGGATGCTCTATATTGAAACACCAGCTAACCCTACTATTCAGTGTGTGGATATTGATGAGCTGACCAAACTGGCAAAAAAGTATAACCTCATAGTGGCTTGTGATAACACTTTTGCCACTCCTTATTTACAGCAGCCTTTTAAATATGGGGTTGATTATGTTGTTCATTCCACGACGAAATTCCTGAATGGTCATGGAACTGCAATTGGTGGTATCCTGTTAGGAAAAGATGTGGAGCTGATGAAAACAACAATGACCAAAGTTCACCGCACATTGGGTGGCAACTCCAATGCCTTTGATGCATTTTTACTGATACAGGGAATGAAGACGCTGGAAGTGAGAATGGAACGGCATTGCCACAACGCCATGGAAGTAGCTGCCTTTTTAGAAAATCATCCTGCTGTCGCCAAAGTGAACTACACAGGACTCGACAGTCATCCCGATCATTACACCGCCATGAAACAAATGCGGCACCCGGGAGCCATGCTGAGTTTTGAATTAAAGAACGGTCTACAGGGTGGTATTGATTTTATGAACAAACTGAAAATGTGTGTCCGCACTGTTTCCTTAGGCACCTGCGATACCTTACTCTCCCATCCGGCATCTATGACACATTACAGTGTCCCCAAAGAAGAAAAAGAAAAATATGGCATCACTGACGGGTTGATACGTATGAATGTGGGAATTGAGAATTTACAGGATATCATTACCGACCTGGCACAGGCATTATAAGACACTATTAAAAACATACAGCAATGAAACAGTTATTTATTTTTCTTACTTTATTGCTTGTCAATAATTCTTTTGCACAAAAAAAACCAGTAAAACAGCCTGATCCTTTGGCAGGAATTGACACAGTTTTTGAAAGGATATTAAAAGACAGGCAGGGGGCTGGCTTTGCAGTAGCGATTATAAAAAAGGATAAAATTATATATGCAAAGGGATTTGGTTACCGTGATTATGAAAAGAAATTACCTGTTACACCTAATACCTTGTTCGCTATCGGTTCCTGCACAAAAGCCTTTACTTCTTCCTTACTGGGTCTATTGAATAAAGACAATAAACTGGACTATGACAAACCCGCAAGGAACTATTTGCCAGAATTAAAATTTTTTAATGATGACCTGAACAATAAGGTTACCGTACGGGATATGATGTGCCATCGTACCGGACTACCAAGACATGATTACTCCTGGTACCTTTTTAATACTTCATCAAGAGATAGTTTATTGCAACGAATCCAATACCAGGAACCCACTGCAGCAATAAGAGAAATATGGCAATACAACAACTTTATGTTCCTGACACAGGGAATGATCGCAGAAAAACTAACAGGGCAATCTTGGGAAACCAATATCAAAGAAAAAATATTCGTTCCGCTGGGAATGAAAACTTCTAATCTTTCTATTGCCGGCCTTCAAAAAAATAACGACGCCGCCCTGGGTTATACAGTTTATAAAGACAGTGTGATCAAAAAACTTGATTACTATAATATTAATGCGATGGGACCGGCCGGCAGCATCAACAGCAGCGTAAACGAAATGAGTAATTGGGTGATGACCTGGATCAACGGCGGCAAATTCAATGGCAAAGAAGTGTTACCACCTGCTTATACCAAAGAGGCAATGAGTTCCCAGATGATAATGTCTGCCGGGTTGCCGGATAAGGAAATTCCGGATGCCCATATTGCTAACTATGGTTTTGGCTGGATGATTGTTTCTTACCGTGGTCATTACCGGGTAGAACATGGTGGCAATATTGACGGGTTTTCTGCCAGTACCAGCTTTTTTCCAACAGACAGTATTGGTATCGTTGTACTCGCCAATCAGAATGCTTCAGCCATTCCGGGTATTGTCCGGAATACCATCGCAGATCGGTTGTTAAACCTGACTCCCATTAACTGGAACGCAAGAGCCAATGAAGCACAGAAAAAAGCAAAAGCTGCTGCGAAAGATGCTGAAAAATCGGCTACCAGTAATAAGAAGACAGGCACCTCTCCATCACATGATAAAAAAAGTTATACCGGCCAGTTCAACCACCCCGGATATGGAACTTTTGAAGTGATAAACAGGAACGATTCATTGATCATGTTAACTCAGAATGGTGATGCATGGCTTCGTCATTATCATTATGATGTTTTTGAAGCCCTGCCCATTGACAAAACAGATGGTATTGATACCAGCAGTGCAGGAAACCTGAAAGTTCAATACCAGATGACTCCTGCCGGAGAAATCAATTCAGTATTCGTACCCTTGCAGGGAGGATTGAAAGATATTGAATTCACCAGGAAAGAAAAGGCAAAGGAGATAACAAAAGATGAACTGACCAAATATACCGGCAACTATGAATTTGCTCCCGGAAACGGTGTTAAGTTCTATATAAAAGGAGATAAAACCTTATTTGCATTTCTCGAAGGACAACCGGAATACGAATTAGTTCCGGTTGATAAAAACAAATTCAATTTAAAGGTATTAAGCGGGTATAGTGTGCAATTTGAAGAAAATGAAAAAGGAGAAATCATTTCAGCCAGTTTCATTCAACCAAATGGGACTTTTAAAGCTAAAAGGAATAAGTAATTATGGGAATACAGATAAGAAGAGCTGTAAAAGAAGACAGCGCAAGAATGATGGAGCTGATCAATGAACTGGCTTTGTATGAAAAAGCTCCACAGGAAGTAACGGTCACCATGGATCATTTCATCGAAAGTGGTTTTGGAAAGAACCCGGTATGGTGGGCATTTGTGGCAGAAGAAAATGGGTTGATACAAGGTTTTGCATTATACTATATCCGCTATTCCACCTGGAAAGGACAGCGTATGTATCTCGAAGACATCATCGTTACTGAACAGGCGAGGGGAAAAGGCATTGGAAAATTATTAATGGACCGGCTGATCGAAGAAGCGAAAGAGAAAAAATTTACCGGTATGATGTGGCAGGTGCTGGAATGGAACGAACCCGCCATCAATTTCTATAAAAAGTATAATGCCACATTGGATGGTGAATGGATCAACTGCTCCCTTCATTTTACTGGTTAAACCATTTGTTCTGGTGAGCCATATTAATGATCTCTGCTCTTGATTGCACATGCAGTTTTTCATAAATATTAGCGATATGCTTTCTTACCGTCAGCACACTGATATTTAGCACCGAACTGATCTTCTTGGCATCCCAGCCATTTACCATATGTCTTAATATTTCTTCCTCCCGGGTTGTTATCATTTCCGGCAACGGATGATTTGCCGGCACCGCTGCACCAATAGATGACCTGCTCATTAACTGCAATGCTTTCCGGGCAATAGCCGGGCTCATGGGAGCTCCTCCGAATTCCAATACATTCATCACCGCTTCCTGCAACACAGCTGCCGGTTCATGTTTCAATAAATACCCTGATGCTCCTGCTTTGATTGCTTCAAAGATCTTTTCTTCATCATCAAAAACGGTGAGTACGATGAAATGGATCTGCGGATGTAATGCTTTTGCCAGCTGTATGGTCTCAATTCCATTCATCACGGGCATTTCCAAATCCATAAATATTACCTGGGGGAGTTTTTCCTGTGGTGTTCCTTTAAGATGCTCCAGGCATTCATTACCGTTAGCAGCAACGAAAGCCAGGTCCATATTTTCCAGTGCATTGATCTTCTGCAAAAATGTATTCCTGTTGATACTGTTATCTTCTGTAAGTGCTATAATAAAATTCATACATAATAAAATTAGGCATTCACTATACCTGTCAAATAATTAATTTGTAGTAGGTGATATTTCGACCATAGTACCTCCCGAATCAATATTTTCCCACCGAATATACCAGCCAGCTTCCCTGCAACGTTCTTTCATATTATTTAAACCATTACCTCCTCCGTCTGCTGATTTATTAACCTGCTCCATTCCTGTACCATCATCTTCCACCGATACTTTCCAATTACTATTACCCGTAATGTTAATCCTGATCTTCTCTCCTTTGCTATGCTTTAAAGAGTTATTGATTGCTTCCTGCATAATCCTGAAAAGGTGAAAGGCCTGGGAAGATGGCAGCTGGTGATCGGTTTCAATCTGTTCGTTTACCTCAACCTGTATGTTCGGGTAGCTTCTCTGAATACGGCTCACAAAAACTTTTATTTTGTCGCTGATCGCTGTCAGGGATAAAACATCTTTTTTTAATACCCAGATCGTGTCATTCAGCTGAGAAATGATAGCTGTCGAGTTATTTTTTAATTCATTAAAAGCCGTTAAAGTTCTTTCATCTGCATGCTCTACCCGGATATACCCCAGGTTGGAAGCCATTGAGGCAGCATAAGCACCAAGGTTATCATGCAGGTCCGCCGCAATCCTAACCCGTTCATTTTCTTCTGCCGCTTTTACTGCATTAACCGTAATTCTCTTTTCTTCCGCCAGGGCAAGCGTCATTTTCAGCCGCTGCCGGCGACGATAATCCCTGAAAATAAAGTATACCGTAAGAAGTGCCAGTGCCAGCAGCCCTAATGAGCCATAAATAAAAAAATTCTTTCGCTGCAATCCATATTTCTGTTGCAGAATAGTATTCTCCTTTTTTTGTACCTCGTATTTTGCTTCTGCATCAGCAATAGCTTGTGCGGAATTGGCTTCGTAAAATGAATCTTTGGCTGCAATAAGCTGTTCAAGCGTTTCCTGGTATTCGGGGAGCATTTTAGCCTGCCTGTAATATCCCGATAGGGCCTGGAAATAAGCCAACCTCATCTTAGGATCATTTGTAAAAGTAACTGACTCATCCCCTGTTGTATCATAAACATCTCCAGTTTGTAGTTGCTTTTTACATAGTGCAATAGCCTTGTCCAACTGTCCTGTAGTAGCATAAAAATCTGCCAGCTCCAAATTATCATCTACAAAAAAGCCCCCGCCGCTGGTTAAATCTCTTATACTAAACATTTCCTTAAGCGATGCCTCCGCCTCCTGCAGCCTGCCTTTTTTTTTCATCAGGTTGGTCTGCACCCGCAAGGCCGTGGCGAGATAATTCAGGTTTTCAATCTTTCGGCAAATGGGTATTCCTTTTTCAATATAGTAATATGCAGAATCGGTTTTTCCAATCCTGTTATAGGCATTTGCAGCATTTACATATACCGCTGCCAATACGGGGTCATACCTGGTTCCTGCTGTCGAAAAAGCAGTTGCTTTAAGTATCCATTTCAGTGCTTCTTCCGGCTCCTCTCTAGCAATAGCAATAGATCCTATGGTATTCATAATACCACCCATATGCAATGTGTCCTTATATTTTTCTGCTTCTCCCAAAATAGGAAAAAGAATTGCCAGGGCTTTTTCGAAATCAGATTTATTGCCGTAACACATGGCCTTTTGACGGGTTAGTTTAAAATAAATATCCCTGGTTCCCGGGTTTGATACCGTATTCAATGAAATTTCAGGTTCAATAAAAAAAAGAGCACTATCCACCCATCCCCATTGCATATAGGCATTAGCCAAAGCCAGTGCAGCCAGGCTTCCCTGTGTCTTATTTTTTTGAGATGCCGCCAAATTCTTTGCCTCAAGTGCAAATGAGTAAAGGGTGTCCCTGTTCAGGCTTTGATATTCCTCGCAAAGTGAAAGCAGGATATCCAGCCGGTACTTTTCGTCTTTGGTGGCCCAAAGTTTCTTTTTCAGTCCATCTATTCTTCCGGTTTGCGAATTACCAATGACTGGCAAGAGGAAAAAACTCAGGATAATATAATACTTATTGCAACGCATCAGGTGTTGAAGACTAAAAATAGAATAAAATGACTCATTAAAAGGGTATGTACTACAAATTAAGTATTTCCCGCTCTGGTTTAAAGTGCAATTTTTATGGCGATGATACTCCCGGATAATACCGCCACCAAATCCATAATCTTCTGAATAATCAGCCTTGTAAGGCTGAGCTGGGCCAAAAAAACTGAACGTTAAAGACCACGGTTTTTCACGGGATAAACCAACCTATTCATGACTGCTAAAGTTTCGCAAATGATCAAATCATTATTCCTTTCCCTCGTAGTTTTTTTGGGGTATCAGGTAATCGCATCCGGTCAGTTAAGGCCAACAGGGCAAATAAATATCGGCGCCTTATATAACAAAGTAACCCTGCCTGTTAATCAGCCAGCCAGGCACAGCAACCAGGCGGGGCAACACCGTACCCAGGGGATATGTGATACAATCATCCTTAATCGCCAGTCAGCCATAGACAGTTTTCCTGTTTTATACGCCGGATGTTCAACCGTGGGTATTCTTATGATCGATGGACAAAATGCCAGCCCGGCCATTACCAATTTAGATTCCCTGCAAACCATCACTACTATTACGGGTAACCTGGTCATCAGGAACACCTCAATCACTAATTTATCAGCTCTTTCAAGTCTTGTACAAATAGGTGATACACTTCAGTTGGAACATAACAGCCTGCTGACAAGCATAGGACTAAACAACCTCACGGAATTAGGTGGCATCATCCTGCTTGACCTGCCGGAATTAACCAGTATTGATGGGCTAAGCAATAATCTCAGTACCATTGGTACTATTAATATTGACTCAACAGCGTTAACCAATTTAAACGGCTTAAGCGGGATCACCTCTATCACAAATGGAATTTTTTATGGGTTAAGAGTTGCCCATACACCTATTGTAAACTTAAACAGTCTTGCGAATCTTACAATAATTCAAGGGTACTTAATACTGGATAATAACCCGGACATGACAAGTATTGGTCTTACTAATCTCACACAATGCTCGGGCTTTCTTTTCGGCAGCCTGCCTAATTTAACCAGTATTGCCAACCTGACTACCAATCTTTCAACTACAAGTATTGGCACCTTCTGGATGATCCAAACAGGGCTATCAGATTTGTCGGGGCTTAGTGGCCTTACTTCCGCTTCCAATTTCTATATCTGGCTCAATCCTAATCTGACTTCATTGCAGGGACTTGAAAATTTGTCCGGCAATATTGATGGCGGCATATCCTTCTGGGCCAACGACCAGCTTACCGATATTACAGCACTAAGCAATATTACAAGCCTGAATAATGGCACATTGGAAATACATGGCAATAACCTCTTGTCAGATCTAACAGGTCTTGGAAATATAACAGTGGTCGGACAGCGGTTACGGGTATTTGAAAACCCGGTTATTACTTCA
>JAEUVP010000213.1 GCA_016786805.1 Chitinophagaceae bacterium
GACAAAAGAGCCGCCTATTGCTGCAGCTTTCAGCATCCGGAATTTAAGGCACCTGCTTGCCGGAAAGGATATGCTGCAGGAGCTTCACCGGCATGACTTTTTTTATATTCTTGCATTGGAAAAAGGAGCCGGGATTCATGAAATAGATTTCACCCCTTTTAAGATTTGTAATCATTCTATTTTTTTTATGCAACCGGGCCAGGTGCACCAGCTCCGACTAAAAGCAGGAAGCACAGGATACCTGGTACAGTTCAACGCTGATTTCTATTACCCGCATGATAAGGCAACCAACCAACTTTTACGAAAGATCAATACTATTAGCCATTTCCGGTTTGACGCCGGAAGTTTCAAAAAAATCCTGCCTGTATTGGCGCATATTTTCGACGAGTATAGCAACCGGCAGGAGAAGTACCAGGAGGTGATCCGTGCCAACCTGGATATTTTATTGATCGAACTTATCCGCCAGAACTGTAAAGGCGATCCCACGACTACTATTTCTTATACGCAAGAAAAGCTGGATGAATTTTTAGAATTAGTGAACACTCATCTTGCCACCCATAAGCAGGTGTCCCAGTATGCGGCTATGATGAACCTGACCCCTTACCAGCTGAATGCCATCAGCAAAACTTCCCTGGGCAAAACCTGCTCGCAGGTGATTACCGAACATATTATTCTGGAATCCAAACGATACCTGCTGGCAACGACTAACCAGGTGAACCAGATAGCCTGGCAACTGGGTTATGAAGATGTGTCCTATTTTATCAGGTTTTTTAAAAAACAAACCGGGTACTCACCGGAACAGTTCAGGCAAAATTCCAGATAAGTCCTGTTCAACTGCAGCTTTGTCTTATCATGCCGCTTACTGTGGATGCTAATTTTGTACCTAATTACATTCATCATTAAAAAAGCAAATTGTATGAAAACAAAAGCAAAAATTATCGCCTCTTTAAAAACCTGGGTGGTGATCTATCCTTCGATAACCCTGTTTCTTTACCTGTTCGGGGAATCCTTATCCGGTCTGCCCTTGTACCAAAGAACATTATTACTGACGCTGACCTTAGTTCCATGGATTGTTTTTGCCGGGGTGCCCTTTGTGAATTTTGTCATCCGCCTGGTATCTTCTAAAAATGAAAACAGATAAGGGGCATTATCATTGAATTAAAACTAAAAACAGACAACCATGAATGAACCCTGGACCGAAAGGTGGAATGAACGGTATAGTAAAGAAGAGTTTGCGTATGGCAAACAGCCCAATAACTATTTAAAGGAGCAATTAGAAAAAATGGATGCCGGTAAAATACTTTTTCCGGCCGAAGGTGAAGGACGGAATGCAGTTTTTGCAGCCGGCCTCGGCTGGACGGTGTCGGCATTTGATATCAGTACCGAAGGTAAAAAGAAAGCGATGCTGCTTGCAGCAGCTAATAAAGTAACGATTGACTACCGGGTTGGCGAATTGCCCGCCCTGGATTACAAGAATGAAGAATTTGATGCTATTGCATTAATTTATGCCCACTTCCCGGCAGCTGTAAAATCGGTATATCATAAAACCCTTGATAACTATTTGCGAAAGGGTGGGATAGTGATCTTCGAAGCATTTAGTAAAAAGCATATGGATTACCTTGCCCGGAATGAAAAAATTGGCGGACCCAAAGACAGCGGCATGTTATTTTCAACCGATGAAATAAAGTCGGACTTTGCAAATTATGAGATCATAGAACTGGCAGAAAAGGAAATTGAACTGAACGAAGGCCTTTTTCATAACGGAAGAGGTTCTGTGATACGATTCGTAGGGCGAAAAAAATAAACTGTTACAGGTTGCCTGTTCAACAGGAATATATTTATACACTAACTTATTGATCTATGAAGAAGTTTTTATCACTTATTCTCCTGGTCATATTTGTTGTTGTAAACCAGCAGTTGCTTGTTGCCCAACCCTGCGGCACCCGGCAACTGGATCCCCGGGTAGCTGCTTTCTTAAAGATGATCGGGAATAAAGACCTGACCATCGAAGAACTCCGTACGATACCTATTGAACAGATCCGGTT
Organism: Chitinophagaceae bacterium; assembly: GCA_016786805.1. GTDB lineage: Bacteria > Bacteroidota > Bacteroidia > Chitinophagales > Chitinophagaceae > CADEDV01. The sequence continues at coordinate 2,046 of JAEUVP010000213.1, forward strand.
AACAGGGCCGCCGCCAATTCCCTATCCCAAAGAAGATGTGCAACGTATCAAAATAACAGCTGACAGCATTCCGGTATTGGTCTTTAATCCTTCTCATGCCAACAATCTTCCTGTTATCATCAATTATCATGGTGGTGGTTTTTTCCTGCCGTTATTGAAGGGACTAGAATATTCCTTGTGGCAGGATGCAAAAACGTATGGAGCCATTGTTTTTGCTGTTGATTACCGGGTGGCTCCGGAACATCAATTTCCCGCTGCGGTACATGACAGTTACAATGCCTTTAAATGGATTGCTGCTCATGCTGCTGAATGGGGCGGGGATACCAGCCGTATTGCACTGATGGGAAACAGTGCCGGTGCCAATTTAGTGGCAGTGATAACACAAAAAGCAAAGAAAGAAGGCATCCATCATAAAATTAAGCTACAGGTATTGAACGGGCTGCCTGCAGATCTCAGTCCCCGCAATATGGAAACGGCTGTTTCTTACGAGGAAAATGCCACCGGTTATTGGCAAACCAAAGCAGGCTGCTATTTTGCTATTGAATTGTATGCACCCGGTCAATACAACCACCCGGAAGTGTCACCCGGTCTCACAGAAGATCTGAAAGACCTGCCTGCTGCTGTGATCATCAATGCAGAGTTTGATCCGCTCCGGGATGATGGCATTTTATATGCCGCTAAACTGAGAAGAGCCGGCGTAAAAGTTTGGGACAAGTGTTTCGCCGGGCAAATTCATCTGTTAACCGGGTTGCCGCCAACTGCTGATGAGCTGAAAGAATATCAAACGATGATAAAAATAGCGATGAAAGAAAGTTTTCAGCAGTAGCATACCATGGCCGCCACCCACACATGCTATCATACTCAGTGTTTTAATTTATCAGTTCTGTTTATTAACTTGTATAGCTATTTATTCTTACACCTCGCAGGTATTTGCAACCGGCTTTTACCATGAAAACACTTGTTATGACAGACAGAGCCTATAATAAAAGACAATTCTTCCTTCCTGTCTTTCTTTTGATTACTGTAGCGTTCTTTTCAGCAAAGGCAACTGCACAAATGCGGCAGATCCATATTGAACCCAGTGAGGATAATGACATCAACAAAATGAGTTTTTACTCTGCCTCATCAGGCTATGTTGGTTTTAGTGACTGGGTTGGGTTTACCACTGATACCGGAAGAACATATATACAGAAACCGATCACCTTAATAAATGTTGACTACAATGGCTATTCCGTCAACCTGACTTTCGGCTTTGTCATCAACGGGCTGCAGTCCTTTAACCAGGATACGGTGATTGTATTCGGTCATTATGGTCTTGTTCCATCCATTCTATATTCGATCAATGGGGGCAATAATTTTAAACTCGTGTACCATTCTCAATATAACAACTTCCAATTAAGAACAGGTATAACGGACATGATTTTCCCGCAGCAAAATTCAATTGGTTATGCTATTGATGCAGACAGGGTATTAAAAACAACCGACAAAGGAGCCAACTGGACCGTATCACTCATCGATGAGGGTTCATATTTTGATTACCTGGAGGCAGCGGATAATAACAATGTGTTTGCTATTTGCCGTTCCCAGGTATCGAAGATCAGGAAAACAACCAATGCCGGCACGAACTGGACTTTCATGAACTTACCACCCGGAACCGTTAATTACACCCACTTCCTTACTTCAGCAAAAGGATGGCTGAATATGAATAATACAGATGGAGGTACTCTATACTATACATCAAACAGCGGAGCAAACTGGACCATTAAGACCAATAACCAGGTACAGCCATTTCTTTGCGAAAAAATGAGATTTATCAACGACAGTACAGGTATTGCCATTAAGGATCCCTATGTCACACTGCTTACCACAGATTCAGGAAAAGTATGGCAAAGGCTACTGCGGAGCAACAACTATACTTACCTGGGCTATAGTCATTATGATCTTCATATCAGGGATAACAACCAGTTCTGGGCTGGTGGCGGCCACGGTTACTTAGAGCTTACGACTAATGGTGGTGCACCTGTTCCTACTGCCTTGTTCCTGGTAGATACCACCAATCTTTACCTGACCAATACCGTAAATCTGAAAAATTATTCAAAGCCCGGATATCAATATACCTGGATCGTGAACAGTACAACCATCAGTACATCCTACAATAGCTCCTATTTGCATAATATTTACCTCGGTGAGGATACAGTTACACTTATCGTAACGGACGGTGTACTCAGTGACACATTACGGAAGTACCCGCAGTTTATAGCTGTTCCTTACCCGGCACCTGTTGTTACTTCCTACAATCCTGTTTCCGGTGGTACCGGAACAGTTGTCACCATTACAGGCGATTTCTTTGCAAATGTATCTGCTGTAAGTTTTGGTGGAATACCAGCCGCTTCTTTTACTGTTAATTCCATCAACCAGCTCACCGCTGTAGTTGGTGCCGGTGCCAATGGGAATGTAACTGTCACCACCGCAACAGGAACCGGTTCACGTCCCGGCTTTATAACCTTTCCCCCACCGGTGATCACATCGTTTTCACCAACCCATGGTCCCATTGGTACAACAGTCACCATTACTGGTATAAATTTCAGTACTGTTACGAATAATAATATCGTTTACTTTGGCTCAGTAAAAGCCCAGGTTCTTACCGCAACAACCACACAATTAACCGTTACAGTACCGGCAGGTGCCACCGTAGATCCGCTTTCTGTTACTATCAACCGCCACACCGCCTATTCGTCAAAAGGATTTACTATCACTTTCCCGGCAACTTGCCGCTTTTCTGAATTCACTTTTGACAGGGCCAAAAATTTCGGCCTCGGTACAACAGCATCCGAATCGTTATACGGTAATATGGTGATCAGCGATATGGATAATGATGGGAAAAATGATATTGTATCCATCAACTGGTTTGGGTTTTCTGTTTTAAGAAATACCAGTACCAGCGGTTTTGTAAATTTCGCCCCGGCACTAGAGGTTATCTCCAATAATAACCCGCTGGCCTGGCATGTTGCCACCGCCGATATGGACGGCGATGGTACACTGGATGTAGCTGTAACGAATAATAATGCCAACACTGTATCTGTTTTCAAAAACAACAGTACAGCCGGCACTCTGGCCTTTTCGCCGAAAACTGATTATCCAACTTCATTGAATCCAACCAATATTACGTTCAATGATTTTGACGGTGATGGCAAACCTGATATGGTGGTTACCAATTCCGGGCCCAATGTAAACACCATATCCATATACCGGAATAAAAGTATTAATGGTGTGATTGCATTTGAGCAGAAAATCGATATCGTTTCCGGCTTATATAATGGCCGTGTATGTGCCGGAGACCTGGATGGGGATGGCAAAGCGGACCTGGTGATCCTGGATGGAGGTATATTCAACTCAGGGTTGTATACATTTACTGTATACAGGAATGCCAGCAGTATTGGTACGATTGCTTTTGCAGCACGGCAGGTATTCAATCATTATACGATATCGCAAAGCGAAGCTGCTCTATTTGATGCCGACAATGATGGCAAGCTTGATGTGTGTATCGGTTATGATGTACGGTTTACACCTGGTGCGCCGGGATCCACCGGTATTTACAGGAACATTAGTACACCCGGAAATATTGCACTTGCTGCACCTTTTGGTTTGTCTTCCTGTGGATACAACCGTACCATCTCCTATGGAGATCTGGATGGTGACAGTAAACTTGATATTTTTTCCTCCTGTTGGGCGTCGGGCAGCATTGCTCTTTTTAATAACCTTAGTACACCGGGCAACTTTTCCTTTGCTTCCGCCAATGCTCCATTTATTCTTATTACCGGGGCAAGACCGGCAACAGCTATTGCTGATATTGATGGTGATTCAAAACCAGAACTGATCACGGGTGGTTCACCAAATGTTTACCGGAACATGCTTAATGAAAGAGGTACCCTCGCTGGAAAAGATACGACCATCTGTTCCGGGCAATCAGTTGTACTGGGAGGTTTTGCTGCTTTCAATCATACTTATTCCTGGACGTCAAGTTCCGGAGGGTTTACGGCATCAACTCCAAATCCTGTTGTCAATCCTGCGGCAACTACCACCTATTATGTTGCAGTTACTAATCCAGCTGGTTGTACCAGTTTAGATACAATACAGGTTACAATAGGTGGCCCGGCTCCGGTTGCTAATGCCGGCCCTAACAATGTAATTTGCCAGGGAAGCAGTTTACAAATTGGAACCGCTGCTTCAGGTAGTAACACTTATTCATGGAGTTCTTTTCCGGTTGGGTTTTCATCCACAGTTGCAAACCCCGTAGTAAGTCCGTCAGTTTTCACTTCTTATTTCCTTACAGTGAATTCCGGGTCCTGTGTTGCAAAAGACACTATTGATATTAACGTCTTTAGTTTACCTGCGGCAAATGCAGGGCCTGATCAGAACATCTGTTCCGGGGGCAGTGCCGTGATTGGTACTACCGGTTCATCATTCAATACATATAGCTGGACATCCAATCCGGCAGGCTTCAGTTCCAGCAGCCAGACGCCAGTAGTTAGCCCCCTGGTTACCACCAGCTATTTTTTAGAAGTAACCAACACGGGTAATTGCATAAAAAGAGATACAGTTATTATTACTGTTTCACCAGCACCGGCGGCCCCGGTTTTATCTGCATCAGGTCCTTTATCAATTTGTGAAGGGGGTTCTGTAACAATTACTTCCTCTATTGCATCCAGTACATTGCAATGGTTCAGGAATAATATCCTGATTTCAGCAGCAGGCGGCCAGCAAAACTATATTGCTACTGAAGCCGGATCTTACCAGGTTCGTTATATAACAGGTGGGTGCTTTACCGGTTTTTCCAATAGTATCGTAGTTACTGTTAACCCGGTTCCTGCTACTCCTGTTATTACACTCAACGGAAATTCACTGCAATCCTCCGCCGCATCAGGTAATCAATGGTACCTGAATAGTTCAGCAATACCCGGTGCCACCAATGCTACATTAATACCTCCTGTATCAGGTCTTTACACGGTAATGGTAACAGTAAATGGTTGCAGCAGTACCATGTCAGCAGCATTTAATCATGTGATCACCGCTGTAAATTCGCCGCAACTGGATAAGCAAATCCTGGTCTCTCCCAATCCGGCCACCGATCATATACTGATCCGGTATACCGGGAACAGCGGTGTTTTCAGTTTCTCTGTCACTGATCTTTCCGGTAAAACAATTTTTGATAAAGGCTCATTCAATCGTTCCTATGTACTGAATTCAGGAAAATTAAGTGCCGGGTATTATGTCATTAAGATCATCAATAATAAAACAAAAGAACAGGTACAACGCCTGGTCCTGAAATTATAAAACCAAACAATCATCTGCCACCAGGCTATTAATAAAAAACCGGGAGCTTATCAGTCCCGGTCAACTATTACGTATCTGAACGATCCCTTATTGAATATTCTCAATGATACCGGCGATACCCTGGCCGCCGCCCACGCAGGCACTGATCATGCCGTACTTTTTATTCAGCCGTTTCATATCATTCAGGTTCTGGATGGTGAGTTTACAACCGGTGCATCCCAATGGATGACCTAATGCAATAGCACCTCCGTTAATATTTACTTTGGAAGCATCGAGACCAGCTTCGCGGATAACAGCGAGTGATTGCGAAGCAAAAGCTTCATTCAGTTCGATGAGGTCAATATCTGCTAAATTCATTCCTGCCTGTTTCAATGCTTTGGGGATAGCCGCTACCGGGCCGATACCCATGATACGGGGATGTACTCCGGCTACGGCAGAACTTACCAAACGACCAATGGGTTTTAATCCCAATTCATTGATCATACGTTCACTCATCACAATCACGAAGGCAGCACCATCAGAGGTTTGCGAAGAGTTACCGGCGGTGACCACACCTCCCGCAGCAAAAGCTGGTTTTAGTTTTGCCAATGCTTCTATGGATGTATCAGCCCTGGGGCCTTCATCCGTATCCATCACATAATTCTTTTTTTGTTTTTTGCCTTTTGCATCGAGGTACACTTCTTCCACATTGATCGGCAATATGCCCGATTTAAAATGCCCGGCCTGTATCGCCGCCATTGCTTTCTGGTGAGAATGATAAGAGAATTCATCCTGTGCTTCCCGGCTTACGTTGAATTCTTTGGCCACCGCTTCGGCAGTGAGGCCCATGCTTAAATAATAATCGGGTTCATCTTTAGCAATGGAATAAGCAGGTACTGTTTTCCAGCCTGCTGTCGGCACCATACTCATGCTTTCCACACCGCCGGCTACGATGCACTCTGCCATTCCCATTCTTATTTTGGCAGTAGCGATAGCAATGGATTCAAGGCCGGAGGCACAATAGCGGTTGATGGTGAAACCCGGCACATCATATCCCAATGCACGGGCGGCAATAATACGGCCTACCTGCAGGCCCTGTTCGGCTTCCGGAACGGCATTACCTACAATTACATCATCTACTCGTTTGGCTTCGAGTTGCGGCACTGAGGCCAGTAATCCTTTGATCACATCCACCGCCAGGTCATCAGGACGGGTGAAGCGAAAGCCTCCCCTTTTTGATTTACCTACGGCTGTTCTGTAGCCGGCAACGATATAAGCTTCCTGCATTTTCTATTGTTTGAAGTTTTGAATTTGAGGTTTGAAGTTTCCTTATCGGGATGAATCATTCCCATAAAAGAACCAACTAAAACTCAAATATGGTTGTTTATGCAACTTTCTATTTCAAAAGTAACCAGAGTTCTTATATCAACCAAAAATGGCTGTTAAAAGTTCAGTTATCTTCGCAGCCGGTATGTATAAAATTCTCCGCAGTATCCTGTTTTGGTTTTCGCCGGAA
>JAEUVP010000216.1 GCA_016786805.1 Chitinophagaceae bacterium
TAGTTCCGGAACTGATAAGCGTAGTGCCGTTTCCTGTTCCATTGGTTTTTTCAGGCTGCATGTCGGTTTTGTTTTTGGCGTTAAACATAGGTATAGCGATTAATCATTTGATACTTCAGGTTTTGGCACATTCAGCTGGGTGGTGTCCAAAACCACGGTCTTGTCGGATGCCAGTGCTTTTTTCAGACCTGCATTATACTGTTCCAGGTCGGTCATTTTCTTTTCCATTTCATCCACTTTGTACTTCAACTGGCGGTATTCCCGGCCGATCTTGAGGTCATCATAACCGGGGATATAATATTTCAAAGGTGTGAAAACGATGAGGGCGACTGTAAGGCCAACCAATAACACAAAAACTGTGCTCAACATCACGTAAACACTCAGCCGGGATAATTTAAAGGTCACCACTTCTTCATAGGTATCATCATTCATGACCACCAGCCTGTACCTGTTGCGAAGCCTCTTCAGGGTGGAGCCCGCATCTAATTTAGCCATAACCATCTTTTTAAGGGAATTAAAGGTAAGGAATGAAGGTCGGTTTTGCCAATAGCCCGGGGCCGTTCCTGCCAAAATAAAAACGCTTATTTTTATACTAAATTATCTGAATTTCAGTTATTAAGACTTTAGTTTGAGACGGACCATGAGACTTACCAGCAATACGGCTACTGCTATATTATTCTTCCTTTTCCTTTGCCAGTTCAGTGAACCAGCTTTTGGACAGTTAGGCTTTTCCCTGGGCCTGAAAAAACCTAAGGAATATAGCGAGAGAACTTTACGGTCAGAACGTTCAGAAGAGAAGAAATTTACGGTGCCCCGCCGTTTCATGCAGAACACTGTCACCCATTACAATTTCTTTTTCAACGCTAATAATAAAATCAACGAGATTGTCGAAAGGGCAAAAATGGCCCACAAGGATGATTACTCAGCCCTTCTTCCCTTTTATAACTATAGCCTGGATGTAACAGCAGGAGATACACTGCAGATTGATTCCGTTTCGTATAAAGTGCAAACAGGAATTGCGCTGCATGATCTTCGTAATGACTGGATCGATAATCTTTATTTGCTTTGGGGGGCTTCCTACTACCTGCGGAAAGATTTTGATTCTGCTTACCTGATGTTTCAATACATCAATTATGCATTTGCCCAAAAAGAAAAAGATGGGTACTATAAAACGATAGGTAGTGGCCGGGATGGCACTGCTTATAGTATTGCCACCAAAGAAAAGAACAGCCTGCCAAGAAGAATATTCAGTGAGCCTCCCAGCCGGAATGACGCTTTTATCTGGCAGATCCGGAATTTCCTGGCCCAGGATCTTTTTGCAGAAGCGGCCAGCCTTATTGTAACACTGCGCAATGATCCTGTATTCCCGAAAAGATTGCAGAACGACCTGGAAGAAGTACAGGCTTACTGGTTTTATAAACAAGCTATGTGGGACAGTGCCGCAGTCCATCTTTCTCAAGCGTTAGATAATGCTACCAATAAACAGGAAAGGGCAAGATGGGAATACCTCGTGGCCCAACTCTATGAAAATGCTAATAACCCCGGGGAAGCAGAAGGCTATTACGCTAAAGCCATCAAACATACAACAGACCCGATCCTTGATATTTATGCACGGCTTTATTCCATCCGGGTGAATAAAGATGGTGGCGAAGGATATATTGAAAAAAATATTGCCGAGTTGCTAAAAATGGCAAAGCGGGATAAGTATGAAGAGTACCGGGACATCATTTATTACATGGCTGCACAAATGCAACTGGAGCGAAATAATATTGATGCTGCTATTCCCCTGCTCGTGAAAAGCACTCAGTACAACAATAATAACCCGGCACAGCGCAACAAAGCCTTTCTTCAGTTGGCTGAATTAACCTTTGGAAAAAAATTATTTCGCCAGTCCTATAATTTTTATGACAGCCTGCGCATGGATGATCCTGAATTAAAGAACCCCGAAGCCATCTTGCAACGTAAAGAAGCGCTGGGTAATATTGCTGCCAGCCTGGAGATAATAGAAAGACAAGATAGCCTGCAACGCATTGCCGCTTTACCTGACGAAGAACGCAGGGATATCGTTAAGAAGCTGGTGAAGCAGCTACGAAAACAACAGGGACTGAAAGATGAATCAGTGGGTACTACTACAGGTTCTCCTTTTCAGCAAACACCGGCAGCCAATCTTTTTTCAAACAATGACACAAAAGGCGAATGGTATTTTTATAACACTGCTTCCAAAATGAAAGGGGCTAATGATTTTAAAGCCCGTTGGGGAAACCGTCCGAATACGGACAACTGGCGCAGAAGTGCCAACCGCAGTAATATTGTACAGGATAATAACCAGCTCCGGAATCCCAATGTTGTTATCAAAAACAATAATGAGAATGGCGCAGAAACAGAAGCCACTTTTGAAGGACTGTATAGCAAACTCCCGCTAACTGCCGAGTTGTTGCAAAAATCAAATGATTCAGTCAAATCTGCTTTGTTCAATCTGGGTAAATCATATATCCAGGAGATCGAAGACTGTATGGAAGGAACCGCAACGCTTGAAAACCTTCGAACCCGTTTCCCGGAATTCAAACCAATGGATGAAGTCTTATTCAATCTCTATTACTGTTATAATAAAAACGGTGAAACGGCGAAAGCTGCTGCAATCAAAAAATTATTGAGTGAAAATTACGGCAGCAGCAATTTCACCACCATTATTACCACCGGGAAAAATCCCCAGTCCAAAACCGCCAATAGTGATGCCACAAAAACCTATGAAAAGATCTACGACCTGTTCATAGAAGGAAATTTTGCGGACGCTATCGCACAAAAGAAAGTAGCTGACAGCTTATATAGCAGTAATTACTGGACGCCACAATTACTCTATATCGAAGCAGTTTATTATGTAAAACAACGGGAAGATAGTGTCGCTACAAAGATCCTTACTGATATCACTATTAATTTTCCGAAATCGCCATTAGCCGAAAGAGCCACTAACCTGATCAACGTATTAAAGAACAGGAACAAGATCGAAGAAGAATTAAAGAACCTGGTGGTTAACCGGCCGGCTGAAGAAATAAAAATGAACAGACCGGTTGCCAATAATCCTGTCATCCCTCCCCCGGTTGTTAAGAAAGATACGGTTGCTGTGAATAAACCGATTGTTCCTTCTGTCGCCATAAACAATAAACCAGCGGCAGACAGTACTGCTAAAAAACCCGTTGTTCCACCGCCTGCAGCATCGCCCTTTACTTTTGCCGCCACTGATCCGCAATTTGTGGTATTGGTACTGAATAAAGTGGACCCCGTTTTCTCCAATGAAGCCAAGAATGCTTTCTTCCGGCATAACAGGGAAACTTTCTATAATAAACAATTTGCGATCGACCTGCTGCAACTGGATGATGACAACCGGCTGATGCTGATCAGCCCGTTCAAAGATGCTGCGGATGCCCTCTCCTATATTGAAAAGACAAGACCCAGGACGGCCAACGAGATCATCCCCTGGCTGAAAGGTGGTAAGTATTATTTCACGATGATCTCCGAAAGGAACCTTGAATTATTAAAGGCGAACAAAAACCTGGAAGGCTACAAAACATTCCTCAACCAGCAGTTGCCGGGTAAGTTCTGAGTTTTTAACAGGTTGAACTACCTGTTTTGGCAAAAAATTAAACGCTGCAACCCGGTTGCCCACATGGATTTTCCTATTTTCGGTGCATGATATTTGCTGCATGAAGCAGACCTTCATCACCACAACCATTCAATTCACATGAAAAGATCAGTCCGCATTTTCTGGCGCCTCTTCCTTATAGGCCTGAGCGCATTTATTCTCCTGATCGCATTAGCTAATTTTGGCATTTTTGGAAAGATGCCTTCCCTGAAGGATCTTGAAAATCCATCCATACTGCAAGCTTCCGAAGTATATGCAGCCGATGGCACCTTGATGGGGAAATATTATACAGAAAGAGGTAACCGCAGCAATGTAAAATACCGGGATATCTCCAAACATGTTATTGATGCCCTTGTTGCCACAGAAGATGAACGTTTTTATGATCACTCCGGTATTGATTTTAAATCAACATTGCGGGCTGTCTTTACATTCGGTAAACAAGGCGGTGGCAGTACCATCACTCAACAATTGGCCAAAGCATTATTAGACCAGGGAAGCAAAAACATTGCAGAACGGGGAATTGAAAAACTGAAAGAGTGGATCATTGCCGTTAAACTGGAACGAAATTTCACCAAAGAGGAGATCATAACCCTGTACCTGAATGCAGTCCCTTTTGGTAATAATATCTATGGGATCCGGAATGCCTCCCGTTCTTTTTTTCAGAAAGAGCCGGATCGTTTGAATGTGGAAGAAGCGGCGTTGTTAATTGGTATGCTGAAAGGGAACAGTATTTATAATCCGATCCGAAACCCCAAAGCGGCCCTTGACCGACGCAATGTGGTGATCAGCCAGATGGCAGTGAACGGAAAGATCAGCGAAGCAGAAGGCTCCAAGCTGAAAGCAAAACCTATTAAACTAAACTACCGGAAGCTCGATGAGAATACCGGCTATGCTCCTTATTTCAGGGAAGTATTAAAAGACGAAATTAAAGATGTACTCAAGGATGTGAAAAAACCGGATGGTGGTAGTTATGATATTTATGAAGACGGGCTGAAGATATATACCACCATTAATCCAAGAATGCAGGAATATGCAGAAGAATCGGTAGCCTCACATATGCCTACCCTGCAAAAAGCATTGGTAAGCCAGGGAAGAGTAAAGAATGGCTCCGTATGGAAAGAACACGAAAACATTATTGATGCGGCCATGAAACAAAGTGACCGCTGGAAAAACCTGGCCGATGATGGTCTTAGTGATAAAGAGATCAAAGCCAGCTTTTCTAAAAAAGTTTCTATGAAGATCTTTGCCTGGAACAGTAACCGGGAAAAAGATACGGTGATGACACCACTCGATTCCATCAAATACCACCGGCAGATGATGCAGACCGCTTTTATGGTCATGGACCCAATCACCGGTGAAGTGAAAGCCTGGGTGGGCGGCATCAGTTTCAAAACCTATAAATATGACCACGTTAACCTGAAAACAAAAAGACAAGTTGGTTCCACGATAAAGCCATTATTATATACACAGGCTGTTGAAGAACTGGGCTATACTGCCGAAACAGAAGTGCAGGATGTGCAACAGAATTTTGGTGCTGGTCGCCTGGTGCCCGCCACTTCCAGGACCTGTTCTGGTGGAACAATGACTTTTGCCAATGCATTGGCCTATTCCAAAAACTGTGCATCTGCATATATCATGAAGCAGATCGGGCCGGAGAATTTCGCCAATTTCCTCGCCCGCATTAACATACCAACCAAGGTAGACCCGCATCCTTCTATTGCATTAGGATCCTGCGATCTCTCCTTGTATGAAATGCTTTGGGGTTACAGCATTTTTGCAGGCCGTGGTTTTTCAACAAAACCCTATATCATCAGCCGCATAGAAGACCGGAATGGTAATGTTATTAAACGGCTTGATTATAGTGCCAACAGGAAAGAAGCTGTAAGTGAGATAGCTGCATACCAGATGTCACGTATCATGCAGGGAACGGTTGATAAAGGAACCGCTGCAGGTCTTCGTGGCCGGTTGGGTGCAGCAGAAATGGGCGGCAAAACCGGTACAACCAACTCGAACGCCGACTTCTGGTTCATCGGCTACACTCCTCAACTGATGGCAGGTGCCTGGGTGGGATGTGATGACCGCTTTATCACGCTGGAAAGTTCAGCTTTCTATGGAGGTTCTGTGGCCCGGCCAATCTGGGAAAACTTCTTTAAAAAGGTATATGCAGATAAGACATTGGGTATTGAAAAAGACGCCAAATTCATTAAACCGGAAAACCTGGAGAACGAGATCAACAGTGCAGATATCATGGAATCAATTGATGATAGTGATCCCGGCGCACAAGGCCAGGACCAGGGTGTAGGTACCGAGCAGGATTACAACAACAACAATGAATATATCGGGCCTGAATCCAAACCGGTAATAGATGAGGACAATAATAAGCCTGTTAAAAAAGATACCCTTAAAACGCCGGCCATTAAAAACGAAGAGAATAAACCCATCGGGTCTGCCACCGATGATCCTCCCAAAAAGAAAGGGCTCCTGAAAAGGATCTTTGGGAAAAAAGATAAAGAATAATACGGCATACTTTTTTTAAACCTGCTTCCAAAGCAGGTTTTTTTATGCCCCGGCAGTTTTTACTTTTATTAAATCTATACTTTTCTCTGTCACCGTATATATAGTTGCAGTATGGAAAGAAAAATTTATAACCCCATCCAGAAAGATAGCGTTACGTTCTTACAAACGGCTGCTGACACGAATGGAGAATATACACTCGTAGAAGTGGAACTTGCCGATGGCGGAGGTGTGGGTCTTCATTATCATAAGACCTTCAGTGAAAAATTTGATTGCCTGGAAGGAGAAGTTCAGGTGCAATTGGAGAAGGTCATTCATACCCTGCAACCCGGTCAATCAGCTACGGCGGCACCGATGATCAATCACCTGTTTCGCAATCGTAGCGGGGAGCCCTGTCGGTTTAAAGTGGAAATAAGACCTGCCAGCCGGGGTTTTGAACAATCATTGCAGATCGCATATGGCCTGGCTAATGACGGGCTTTGCAAAAACAATGGTTTCCCCAAGGACAATCTTGCTCTTGCCTGGCTTTTCGAGATCAGTGAAAGTAACCTGCCGGGGTGGCGGAGTATTTTTGAATTCATACTCCGGGGACAGGCTAAAAAAGCCATCCAAAAGGGAACCGACCGGCAACTGGTTGAGAAGTATGTAAAATTCTGAGGTCTGTGCTACCATAAAAAAAGTCCTCTCACCAGGTAGTGAGAGGACTTTCTATTATTAAGCAATTGGCTTATTGGAAATAACTCAGTTTCAGTTCCACCCTGCGGTTCTTGGTACGACCGGCAGCTGTTTTGTTATCAGCGATCGGCATTGTTTCACCATGACCGGCAGAAGTGATACGGCTTTCGTCAACACCTTTGCTCACCAGGTAAGTTCTTACTGAAGCAGCACGGTTGTCACTCAGCTTCTGGTTCAGTTCATCTTTACCTACATTATCCGTATGACCGTCGATAGCCAGTTTCATTTCAGGATTTTCCTTCATGATCTTAACTACTTCATTCAGGCCTTTGAATGATTTAGGCTGCAGTTTAGCACTACCTGTAACAAACAGGATATTATTCGCTGCCACATCCACTTTCTTCTTCACTTCCTCAGAGATAACAGGACAACCCTGGTTCTCAGCAGGACCCGCTAATGTGGGGCATTTATCTTCTTCATCGTTTACGCCATCTTTATCACCATCCGGAACAGGGCAACCCTGGTAACGGGCCACACCAGGAACAGTCGGGCATTTATCCTCTTCATCATTGATACCATCTTTATCGGTATCAGGAATAGGGCAACCCTGGTATTTAGCAAGACCGGGAACAGTGGGACATTTATCTTCTTCATCATTGATACCATCTTTATCCGTATCAGGAATAGGGCAACCCTGGTATTTGGCCAGACCTTTCACGGTTGGGCATTTATCTTCATTGTCAATGATACCATCTCCGTCTGTATCAGCAGGAGGAGGTGGCGGCGGCGGAGGGATCACTTTGGGTTCTTTCTTTTTACCAATAGAACCGGCAATACCTATGCTGTTTTGAAAATGATAGTTGGATGTTTCGCTGGTAACAGGCACCCGGTACTGGGAGGTAATGAACAGGTGGGCTTCATCGTAAAAATTCACTTTCATACCCAATCCTAGCGGCATAAAAGCTCCCCAGTATTTGCCATACATATGACCGCCAATACCGGCGATAATATACGGTTGCAACCAGTATTTCTCAGACACCATTTTCAGGTTGACGGCAGCATTAGCTTCCATCAGGAACCTGTCGTTTGTAAATGCTGGTTTATTAGGGAAAGGATAGCGTACGAATGAGCCGCCCAATGAAGCCGCAAAATCAATATGCTTTCTTAACCCTTTGAAATAATGTAAAGAAAGGCCCGGGGACATTTCACGGAATTTTGCCCATTTTTCATCCCGGAATACCTGCGCCAATGAAGTGGTGCGGATACGCTGAGCAGTTTGGAAATCATTGAGGAAAAAACTGATACCAATAGCAGGTTGTCTGATCTCATCATCCTGTGCGTTAGTAGCAGGTGCCATCAGGTATATAGCAAGGCATACAGCTAGTATCTTCTTCATAAAGAGATAGTTTGGTTTTAAACTGAGCAAAAATAACGGGTATGTTCTATTCCCTAAAATAAATTATTTGGTTCATATCCACCCTATTGGAGCACTTTTTTTTCAGCCATTCCCGCTGTTTTATCAGCGTTCCCGGGACCGGCTGCAAAATACCTTTGCCGGAGCATTTTATCCTCGCCATAAATATCATCATAAAAGGCAATTCCACCGGGTTTCCCTTCACAGGTGAAATACCGGATATAAACAGGCAGCCGGTTTTTCACCGGGATGCTGTGTTTTTCTTTTCTTTTCAGCCAGGCACCCATGGAATCAAGCAAAGCGACTTTACCATTGACTTCCTGCCGGTCTTTGCGGATAATATAATCAGCCAGTTTTTGCCATTCCTGCACCCGGACACAACCGTGGCTGAAAGTGCGGACCACCTGTCCAAACAAAGACCGTTGGTTGGTGTCATGCAAGTAAACCGCATATTTGTTGGGGAAGTTGAACTTCAGCACACCCAGGGCATTGGCATCGCCACTACCCTGCACCACCCGGTACGGAATGCCTTTTGAATATTTTGACCAATCAACTGTATAAGGATCCACTTCCTCCCCGTTCTTATCCACGAGGCTAAAACCCTTTTTGGCTAAGTAACCAGGATTTCGCTTTACAGCCGGCAATATTTCTTTCACAATAATGCTGGTGGGAACTGTCCATTGCGGGTAGGTGATAATTTCAGATACGGCGCTATTTAACACCGGTGTGCGGGTAATAGCTTTCCCACAAACGATTTTAGAAGTAAGTTTCACTGAATCTTTATCCTGCACTTTCATGGAAAAAGAAGGCAGGTTGACCCAGATATAACGTTCGGGCATTGTTGGCGGGAGCATTTTGTAGCGGTCCATGGTAATAGCAATACTGTAAAACTTGTCTTCATCGGAAGTGTTCAGCATTCTTATGGTGCCTTCTCCTGCTTTCCCGTCAACGGTGATGTTTTTTTGCTTTTGAAATTTCTTTACGGCTTCGGCCAGTTCCAGTGAATCAGCTTGTGTGCTGTCATTGGCAAGATAACCTCCTTCCAATAGCCTTTTCTGTAACAACGCTTTGAAGCCGGCGTCTTTAGATGATGGTAGTTTCGTGTATTGCTTATAATCAGCGCTGTCTAAAAATTTACTGATCCCGGCTTTCAGTAACTGGTACCCTTCGTGCTGCGGCTCCAGTGCTTCCAAAATGGATGATAGAGAATTGCCTTTTTGAAAAGCCTCCAGTTGCTGTATGTAAAATTGGTCTGTCAGTACTGTATCCTTTCGTAATGATATACTGTCGTTGGGAAGACGACCCAGTTTCACATCTTTAATGATATGAAAGAAAGCGTTGGTCAGCAACACATCTGCTGTTGACCATAAAGCAGCATCTCTTCTTGCTGATTTGGAAAGACTATCCTGCAAAAATTGTTGATTGATTGAATCAAGAATACTGTAATAATAGTGCCGAGGAAATAGTCCGTAAAGCTTTGCATGACTAACCAGTTGCAGTATTGAATCACCTTGTGCATTCCATTGTTCTTTACTGCTCCATACAGCAGCAAATTGGTTTTTATCGTACACTTGTTTTACAAGTCCAGCATTAAATAGTGGTACAGAATCATTCAGGCGGCCTTTGTTAGCTGCGGCATATTCCAGCAACTGCCGGATATTACCGGTTACTTTTTCTTCCAACTGCTCGGGTGTACTGGCAATATCACTTCCAGGGGGGTGTTTGGTATTGCCGCAGGCCGATAACAGCAGTAATAACAACAGTAAAGGAATGCAGGAATACGGAGCGTTCTTTTTGTGCATAAGGAAACAATGGTATAATGGTAATAACCGAATTTACACTAATTTTCACGGACTCATTTAACCGGTTATGCCAGACAAAATAGGAAATCCTTTCTGTATTTACGGGCTGATCCTTATCATTTTCTCAATGGCTCCTGCGGATACAATAACTGCACAGGATTCTGTTTATAACCGGCCACCGGTAACCAGTACATGGAGGGGTTATAAGCAACAGGTGTTGCACGACAGTACAAAAAAGATGGTAGAATTGAAAAGCATCATTCCGGCCATTGTTTACGACCTCCGTTATGCGAGTACGAATAATTTCATGAACCGGCTGATGTACCCGGCTAAAACAACCAGTACTTTTCTCCGGCTGCCTGCTGCCCGGGCTTTACAAAAAGTACAACAGGAATTAAATCAAAAGGGACTGGGCTTAAAGATCTTTGATGCCTACCGCCCTTATTCAGTAACGGTAAAATTCTGGGAACTGGTGAAAGATGAACGTTATGTAGCCAATCCTTCTAAAGGCAGCGGGCATAATCGTGGCATTGCTGTTGACCTGACGATTATTCATCTTTCAACCGGTAAAGAGCTGGATATGGGAACCGATTTCGATAATTTTTCCGACACTGCCCATTCCACTTACACGCAATTACCGGAAGAAGTCTTGCAAAACCGCTTACTGCTAAGATCGGCGATGGAGAAGAATGGCTTTACCGTGCTGTCAACCGAATGGTGGCATTTCTATCTGCCGGAAGCAACTACGTATGAAATTCTTGATATTGATTTTAAAAAACTGAAGCGGTCACTATGAGTGTTATACAATCAATTTGGCAGTTGCTTACTTTCCGAATCAGCAAAGAAGAGATGTTTGGCTTTACAAAACAACATTTTATAGCCGGCCTGGCAGGCACCTGGCTGGTGGGTATCGGACGTTATTGGGATGATCCGGGGGCCAGTTCTTTACAACATGCAGGATTAGGTTCCGTAATTTATATTTTTTGTTTATCCGCATTTGTTTGGCTGATCATTCTTCCATTCAAAGTGGAAAATTGGAAATATTTCAACATAGTTACTTTTATAAGCCTGACTTCTTTTCCAGCCTTGTTGTATGCTATACCGGTGGAGAGGTTTTTCCCGCTGGACACGGCAGCCAGGATAAACGTTTGGTTCCTGGCAATAGTAGCCTCCTGGAGATTAGCGCTGCTGTTTCAGTTCATGAAAAGATATTGTGATTTCCCGGGTTATATTGTTACTGCAGTTACATTACTGCCCGTCTGTCTTATCATAAATGTACTAAGCTTATTGAACCTCGAAAGAGCTGTATTTGAGATCATGGGTGGTGTGCGGGAGAAAACAGCTAATGATAATGCTTATGTGGTTCTCTTAATAATAACCACTATCTCCTATATTTTTATTCTCCCCCTGATCATTGCCTATATAATAGGAATTGCCAATTACCGTAAGAAAAACGGGCTATAAAGCAATCACTTCCGTCACTGCACCTGTATTGATGGTTCCATACACATGCGGAAAAGTATCCTGCGTGGAGGGCGACCAGTCGAACACAAACTTACTCGTCAGCTTATCCGTATCAATAACAAGTTTTACTAAATCAGTTTTACCGGCATAATATCTCTCCAGCACACCCGCCACCTGGTGATCCTGTGAACAATGGATAAATCCTTCATCCTGTAAGGAAGGAGCTTCGTAAAAACCGTTTTCTTTTGCTGCATTCCATTCCGCAGCTGTAGTTACATGATAGATGATTGGCATAATCGTTAAATGATTTCAATAGGGTCAGGAAACGACCCGTTTAATTTGTTGTTCAAGTAAAAGAAAGTCGATTAAGGTTACGGCTGCAGCAGCTTCTAAAATTACAGGTGCCCGTAAGGCCACGCAAAGATCATGACGGCCTTTCACGGAAAAATTCTCTGCCTGCCCCGTTTCCCAGTTCAGGCTGTTTTGTTCTTTGGGAGTAGAGGCTGTTGGTTTTATGGCAATGCGGAATACTAATTCATTCCCGTTGCTGATGCCTCCCACCACACCACCGGCATGATTGGTTCTTGTTCTGCCATCCATATTTTCAATGGCATCATTATGCTGCGAGCCAAACATTTTGGCTGCTGCAAATCCGGTTCCGAATTCAATACCTTTTACGGCAGGAATGGCAAAAGCAATATGAGCGATCTGTGATTCCACAGAATCAAAAAAAGGTTCACCTAAACCCACCGGTAATCCATTGACACGACATTCCACCAAACCACCCACCGAATCTTTTGCATCAATGGCTTTTTGTAATCCTTTCTCCAGGTCAGCCTCTCCTCCTATTTCCGTAACAGCGGCATGGATAGTGACACCCTGCATTAATTTCTTAGCGATAGCACCGGCAGCGACTAACCCGGTTGTCAATCTTGCACTGAAATGGCCACCACCGCGGTAATCTTCATGCCCGCCATATTTTTGATGCGCCACCCAATCAGCATGACCGGGCCGGGGAATGCTTCTTTGTTTATTATAATCTTCGCTGCGGGTATTATTATTTTCAAACAGGATCATTATCGGCGCACCTGTTGTTTTACCGTTGAATAATCCACTTTTAAAAAAAGGATAATCTGCTTCCTGCCGGGGTGTGGTGCCTTTTTGTTTACCGCCTTTTCGTCTCTCCAGGTCAGTTAACAGGTCCTCTTCGGATAAGGATAAACCAGCCGGGCATCCGTCAATAACAATTCCAACGGATTCGCCATGCGATTCGCCAAAAATGTTTACCCGGAATATGCGGCCAAAAGAATTCAAGGTTATAAGTTGAAATGTTGATACGGTAAAGATACTGATGCGCCGAGAGATTTCAGATCATTATAGAAACCAGGATAAGATTTATTAACTGCCTGTGCTTCTTCGATCAGCATTTCACTATCGGCTCTTAATCCTGCCACGGCACAAGCCATTGCAACCCGGTGATCATGCTGAGAGTGCACATCCGCCCCTTTCACTTTTGCAGTTCCGTGGATGATCATATCGTCTCCATCCAGTTCAATGGTCACTCCCATTTTATCAAATTCATCCTGCAGGGTCAATGCCCGGTTACTTTCTTTATGTGCTAAACGGGACACTCCTTTGATAGTTGTTTTTCCTTTGCAATAAGCTGCTAAGGCAACCAGCGGCGGAAACAAATCCGGGCAATCCGTGGCATCAAAATAAAAACCGGTCATGGCGGATTGGTGTATCCTGATTCCTTTGGCTTCAATAGCAATACCGGCATTGGCCACCATCAATGCAT
>JAEUVP010000290.1 GCA_016786805.1 Chitinophagaceae bacterium
GGAATGGGTATAAGCTTTCCAAAAAAATATGAACTGCCCGTAATGGAAATCGGTTTATTTATTTTACTGCTTCCTTTGACATTGATTTACGCAGTCATTGCTATTCTGTGCGGGATTTATATTTATATCGGGCTGCATCAGTTGGCAACCGGTATTAAAGAAGTGAACGGCAGTAAAAGAAATAACGGGCTTATTGCAATGTTGCTATCACTTGTCGTATTGTTTGCCGCCACGTATGCTTATTTCACCAGGTTTTGGTTCTTTTGATCAATCAGCCTTCAAACCCAGTCTTCCGGTGGCTGCCATCACAATAAGGTTTATTGCCTGAAGCCCCACACCTGCATAAAGCTACTGTTCCTGTCTTTGTTTCTTCTCGGCCATCGCTGTGAACGATCAGGCATTCTGTATTGATAAGATAGGGCCCGTTGGCACTCACCTGTACTTTTACAATACTTGCCGCTTCAGCAACGATTGTATCCGCTTCCCCGGCTTTGATTTCTTCATTCAGGAAATAACTCAGTGCACCACTTGGACATTTCCTTACCTGTTCAATGATCTTTTCGGTAGGAGCACCTTCCATATTGATCCACTTTCTTTCTTTTGGATTAAAAACTTCCAGTAGGCCTTTCCAGCAAAGGGTGGAATGGATACAGGTATCTGGTTTCCATACAACGGTGATGTCATTATTCTTGTACTTGATCTCTTTTTGCATAAGAAAACGGCCATTTAAAATAGCCTCTAATTTACGGATGATCCGGTATAAATTATTTATTTACTTTAGCAGTCAATTCACCCTTCTTTCACCTGCTCTGCTCTGTAGCCATTTATAACTTCTAAATCAACTGTTATGATGAACAGGGACAAAACCTTTCATTTAGGCCTTTGTATGGCCGGATCTATTTCAGCAGGAGCTTATACAGCCGGTGTGATGGATTATTTATTTGAGACTTTGAATAACTGGTATGAAGAAAAAAAGAAAAACAATGATGCCTCCATTCCTGATCATGATGTGTTGATCGATGTGTTTGGTGGTGCTTCAGGGGGAGGTATCACTTCCGCCATCAGTTTATTTGCACAACAGGAAAAGATCAGCTCCATGAAA
The DNA here is from genome assembly GCA_016786805.1 of Chitinophagaceae bacterium. Taxonomy (GTDB): domain Bacteria; phylum Bacteroidota; class Bacteroidia; order Chitinophagales; family Chitinophagaceae; genus CADEDV01. Next base: position 1,103 of record JAEUVP010000290.1, read on the forward strand.
CTGGTCAATAATAAACCAACCGCTGAAGGAGGGTATAATTTATTATACGACACCTGGGTGCAGATGACCGGCAGTAATGATGTATTTGCCGAAATGCTGGATACGAGGGATATTCAAATGGAATATGTACCCGCCCTGATGAATTCTAATTTCATTGATACGATTGCCGGGTATTTTAAAAACTATTTGTATAAATACCAGGGACAATCGTTTACTGACCGTCCTTACATCAATCCGCGGTCCGAATTATTCCTCACTCTTTTTAATATCACCGGTATCAAATACGAACTGATGGCCAAGGCCAGTTCAGAAGGGTTGATCCGTCAATATGCGAGAGAGCACCGCGATATGGCCCATTTCCGGGTGGCTAAAAATTATGAGAATGACGGACGGATGCCCCTGGATTATGCCAACAGGGATATTATCGATATACTGATCGACTCAGCCATGGCCACAGGTGCTTTCCCTATCGGGCTCAGCAGCCGCTTTGTCAGCAGGCCAAAACGGTTTCTCTGGGAGAATCCTTATATCAACAAAGGAGGAAGGTTTAGCTGGGATAAGATCAAATTGGACAGTGAAGGACAGGATAAGGATTTTGAAATTGACGGGAAAGAAATATTCCGTTCTTTAAATGCTGATGGAGGTGTGGCGAACAACGAACCGATCGAGATATCCAAAGATATCCTGCAGGGCATCCGGAAAGATATGTATGGCAAGGAGTATGAGAACTGCGATAATACCTCCATCATATTGATTGACCCTTTCCCAAGTTTTGATTCCCCGTTTGAAAAACCGGGACAGTCGCACCAGCATATTCTGCGTTTTGCCAAAGATGTGGTGATGGCCATGCAAAGCCAGCTATTATTTGATGCCAAATCCATGCTGGATGCATACAGCAATGATAACAACGGCCTTTACCTGGTGGCACCTTCCAAAGATGGTTACCGGCCGGAGCATGCGATTGCCTGCGGTTCTTTAGGAGGCTTTGGTGGTTTTCTTTCCGCTGATTTTCGTATTCATGATTTTTTCCTGGGCCGTCATAACTGCCAGAGTTTTCTCCGTAAATATTTTGTGGTAGGTATTGAGGAGGCAGATAAGGATAAAAAGGAAACATCAGCAGTCGTAAAAGGATATGAGAATCCCGCTGCCATGCGCCGTTATGCAAGAAAAGATAAACAAGGTAAACTCGTAGTGCCCATCATTCCGGATATGCAGGTGAAGAAACCGGAAGATGCAGCTGATAAGAACCTGGAATTACCCCTGTATCATTTTGAACGATTGAGTGAAACAGCCCTGAATCATTATTTTACGATGCTGGAGCGGCGGTTTGCTGCAGTGGCAGGCCATATCAAAAAAACGAATGGAATTGCGGAGATGGCACTGGCGATGGGCATCAAGACCTATGAAGATAATATTGCCAATAGTGTGCTGACGTATATCAAGAACGATTTTAAGAGGAGGAAACTTATGCAACGGTAATTCAATTTGTAATTAGCAGTTCAATTGCAAACTGCTAATTACAAATCACAAACTTTGATTATTGCCCCTGTGCCAGGCTATAAGCTTTTTTGCCCGCCCACATATTCAGTAATTCAAAAGAGCAGATCTTGAAATTTCCGCTCATGCTTACATACAGGCCGATCACATCCTGCTGGTTCAATGGCTCATCGCCAATGCTTTCAAAGCGTACATTGTACTGGTTGACGAGATTGGTATATACAGAACCGGTTGGCCACACCTGTGTGCCCCGGTTGCTGATATTGATCAGGTTGAACTTTACCCCGGCATGACGTTTACATTTTTCTGCAATCGCATTCGGTTGTTCATCACTTTCAATGAAAAGATCGACACCAACGATGGTCTCGCTTTCTCCTTCTTTGGAGATCATCATGGGGTTGGTTTCCAGCTTCAGCGGGGTAGGAGTGCCAGGCTCATTGGCAATGATCTCACGGGCACCAATATTTGGTTTTTTACCAAAGTTGCTGATGATCGCATCTGCAAACTGCGTGGTATTGACCGAAGGAATTGATTTGTCGCCAAAGTCGCCGGTATGGATGCCGTTTTCCAGTGTGTAGAGCAATGCGTTTTCAATGACCGCTGCATTCTCGGTCAATCCAACGTGGCGGAGCATGGCAAGACCACTTAATAACAATGCAGTCGGGTTGGCAATATTTTTACCGGCAATATCCGGTGCGGTACCATGTACAGCTTCAAAGATGGAGATATGATCACCAATATTAGCAGACGGCGCAAAGCCTAATCCACCAACAAGACCGGCACAAAGATCAGATACGATATCTCCCTGTAAATTGGTTAGCACTAATACATCAAACAGGTCTGGCCTAGTTACGAGTTTCATACAGAGATCATCCACGATGATATCATCCGCTTTCAGTTCAGGATATTCTTTGGCCACTTCTTGGAAACATTCGAGGAACAGCCCATCTGTGATCTTCATGATATTGGCCTTGTGCACACAAGTAATGCGTTTCGCTTTCTTTTGCCTGGCCATTTCAAATGCATAACGGATCACCTGCATACTACCCGGGCGGGTGATAAAGCGACGGCTTAGTGCCACATCATGTGTCAGCATATGTTCAATGCCGCCATAAGTATCTTCGATATTTTCTCTTACAACTGTAATATCAATAGGAATACCAGCCTTACTGAAAACAGTATCCACGCCGTGCAGTGTTCTGAAATCTCTTTTATTGGCAAATGTGTTCCAGGTTTTTCTTGCCGTAACATTAATACTTTTGACACCTTTGCCTTTTGGTGTTTCCATCGGGCCTTTAAAAAGTAAGCCGAGATTTTCAATGGTTTGTTTGGCTTCGGGTGTCATTCCGTTATTAAAACCTTTATCAAAGACCCATTTACCCATGTCCACAAAATCATATTCCAGCGGAACATGGTTAGCGGAAAAGATCTTTAATACAGCTTCCATAATTTCGGGGCCGATCCCATCTCCTTTGGCAACAGCTATTTTCATATGATTATTTTTTTCAAAACTTTGATTATCTCGTAAAAGTCCCATGCCTGTTAAAGCCGGACGGCTGCAAAATTAGGGCAAGGGCAAGGAATACGGACGTTAAATATGCTAAAGAATGTATTGCTTACTGCTTTTTGTTTACTTTTACTGAAATTGATTTGCATGAGCAGTATGATCTCAGAAGGGGTAAAGGTGTCGGTAGAAACTTTCTACCAGCCTGATTACAGCAACCCGCTGCAATCAGAGTTCATGTTTGCTTACCGCATCAATATTGAAAATCACAATTCATTTCCTGTCAAGTTGCACCGCCGTCACTGGAAAATATTTGACAGTAATGGCACTTACCGTGATGTGGAAGGTGAGGGTGTTGTCGGGGTGCAGCCTATTTTGAAATCCGGCGAGACCTACCAGTATGTCAGCGGTTGCAATCTCCGCACAGAAATGGGCCGCATGGAAGGCACTTATGAAATGGAAAACATGCACAGCAAAAGTTTCTTTGATGTGCATATCCCTTCTTTTGAAATGATCGTTCCGTTCAAAGGCAACTGATCTCTTCCTTTTATTTGGGTTTGTATTTCGCTTCGTCCAGGATCTTCTTTGGCGTTGCACTCATTACTTCTTCCGGTTTCAGTGAAGGGTTCTTTTCAGTAAACTTTTTTACAATCTGCCAGCCGATCCACTGACCCAGGTTGCCCGGGGAATACTCTTGTGAAAATCCTTGGGTAAATGGTCCTTCACCGATATAGGTTTGAATTGTGATGGGGTTTACTGAATAGAGGTCTTCATTCTTAATGATCTGGCTCCAGATCAACCCTTCGTTTTCAGCACACCAGTCCAGTTGCTGTTTAGTATAACCCGTTTTGACCGAATCCGCTGTTTGTGGTAAGAATTTATCCAATAACCACCATTGCTTTCCTCTTTCGATCATTTGTTCCACCAGTGGTTTGCCGGCACTTTTCTCCGGGAAAAGATCATCGACAATCAGTTGCATACCATCGCCGATAATATATTCTTTACTGAAACGGCGGCTGCGGTAAGCCGGTGCGACGTTCTCAATAAAATAAGGATCGCTGTAAAGGGAAAACGTATTGCCAAGATAAAATTGTAAACTGATCCCGAGAAAATCAGGCCCGAGGAAGTTAGGAGTGTACCCGTTACTGGTCTGGGCCAGCGCATCCATGGGCCCGGCCACCATAATGACTTTGGGTGTTTGGTAGTTGGGAAAATAATATTTTACAAAACGAAACGCTTCTTCAAATTCTTTTTGCAGGCCATCGGTGTTCTTGAAAACATCATTGATGGTATCTTTTATGGGCTGGCTGAGGCTGATAAAATTTTTAACCCCGGCCAGGGTGTTTGCACTATCAAGTCCCAGGATATTCTGTAAAAAAATAGCCGAAAGAACCGGGTATTTTACATTCAGCCGATTCAGGCCTGGTAATACATTATTACTGTCAATAGCAAAAAAATCCTGGTCAAACCGTTGCA
>JAEUVP010000411.1 GCA_016786805.1 Chitinophagaceae bacterium
GTACCGATAGCTTCATTACTCCTGTCAATATTCACACGGGTTGTTCCTTTTTCTTCTTCCTTGAACATTTGGGCACCACCGGCACCGCAGCAGAGACCATTACTTTTGCAGCGTTTCATTTCCACTAATTCCGCATCTAATGCTTCAAGTACTTTTCTCGGGGCTTCATAAATATCATTGGAACGGCCCAGGTAGCAGCTGTCATGATAAGTGATCTTCTTGCCTTTAAAAGCCCCGCCTTCTTTCAGTTTGATCTTTCCTTCGTCGATCAGTTGTTGCAGCAAAGTGGTATGATGGATCACTTCATAGGTGCCGCCGAGTTCAGGATATTCATTTTTCAGTGTATTGAAACAATGCGGGCAGGCGGTTACAATTTTTTTGATACCATAATTATTCAATACCTGGATATTCTGGTAAGCCATCATCTGGAACATGAACTCGTTACCTGCACGGCGGACAGGATCGCCGGTACACATTTCTTCTTTGCCAAGGATAGCATAGTTAATACCTACCTTATCTAAAATGGTGACAAAGGCTTTGGTGATCTTCTGGGCACGTTGATCAAAACTGCCGGCACAGCCCACCCAGAATAAAACTTCCGGGCTTTTCCCATTGGCAAACAGTTCGGCTACGGTCGGAACATTCATGCAGTGAAATTTATTTCAAATCTAAACTAAAAAGCTGTTTCATTCGCATTGTGCGATTCTTTCCTTTATTTTGCCGCATTAGTAACAGCATGAAGAAATTTTTCCAGCGTTTGACGAATTGGGAGTTGTGGAATTTTTATGTACTCTATTTCCCCATCAGTTTTGTTTGGTTCTGGTATTGCCTGCGCAGCGGCTCCTTCTGGTTTTTCAGTTCCTCGAATCCCACTATTACTTTCGGGGGCTTTGAAGGCGAAGGCAAAAAAGAAATGTACGACCAGTTACCCGGTCACCTGGTACCCAAAACCATTTATATCCTGCATGACCTGCCTTTTGAAGAAGTTCAAAAAAAGATAAAGGACGCTGGTTTTACTTTCCCGTTCATTGTGAAACCTGATATCGGCATGAAGGGTATCCTGTTCCGTAAAATTGATAATGAAGAGCAATTGCTGAAGTACCATGAAAGGATACCGGTGGAATATATTATCCAGGACCTCGTTGAATTGCCCGTGGAAGTAAGTGTGTTCTATTACCGGCACCCGGCCGAACAAAAAGGAAAAGTGAGTGGTTTTATTGATAAAGAATTGCTGCAGGTAAAAGGAGACGGTCAATCCACGTTAAAAGAACTGGTGGCCCAGCATCCACGGGCTAAGTTCCGTATGGAAGAAATGGAACACCGCCATGGTCACCGCTTTGATCGTGTAATCCCGGCCGGGGAAATATTTTATTTGTCCTATGCCGGCAACCATAACCGGGGAGCTCATTTCACCAACCTGCACAATGAGATCAATGAAAAAATGCACCAGGTCTTTGATGAGCTGAGCCACCAGACCAAATTTTATTATGGCCGTTACGATATCAAAACCACTTCTATTGATGATTTGAAAGAGGGAAAGAATTTTTCCATACTTGAATTCAATGGTTGCGGCGCAGAGCCCAATCATATCTACGATTGTAATATGAGTATCTGGAAAG
>JAEUVP010000422.1 GCA_016786805.1 Chitinophagaceae bacterium
CTATTTTGGAGACGGTGCTGCCCGCCAGGGTATGTTGCACGAAAGTTTCAACCTTGCGATGCATTGGAAATTACCGGTGATCTATATCTGCGAGAATAACAACTATGCGATGGGTACTTCAGTAGAACGTACTTCCAACGTAGTAGATATTTACAAACTGGCTGATGGATATGATATGCCGGCTGATATGATCGATGGGATGAGCCCGGAAGCCGTGCATGAAGGCGTGAGCCGGGCAGTGAAAAGAGCCCGGGAAAAAGGCGGCCCTACTTTATTAGAAATTAAAACTTATCGTTATAAAGGACACTCGATCAGTGATCCGCAGAAATACAGAACCAAGGAAGAAGTGGATGAATATAAATCCAAGGACCCGGTGCAAATGGTTTTGAAAACGATCCTGGATAATAAATTTGCCACCCAGGAAGAGATAGAGGCCATCAACAAAAGAGTGGATGCGATTGTGGATGAGTCGGTGAAATTTGCTGAAGAGAGCCCCTGGCCAAACGATGATGAAGTGCTGAAAGATGTGTACGTGGATCAGAACTATCCCTTTATTACTGATTAAAGATTCTTTTTAATACAACAACTAACGAAAAGTAAACCAAGTTATGTCAGACAAGCAAAATGTGCAGGGAGTGGAAGGCAGTGAGGCCGTGATTGAAAAAGCCAAAGATTTTTGGGGTAAATACAGCAAACCCATCATCATCGCCTGTGTAGCTATTATCGTTGCAGCCGGTGGCTGGTTGATCTATAAAAATTTTGTACAAGGGCCAAAAGAAACAAAAGCTGCCGAAGCGATGTTCAAAGCAGAAGATTATTACCGTATGGATTCGGTGAACCTGGCATTGAACGGTGATGGACAAAATCTCGGGTTCCTGAAGATCATCAGTAAATATGATGGAACAAAAGCGGCTAACCTGGCCCATTTTTATGCCGGTAGTTGCTTTATTAAATTAAATGATAACGTTAAAGCTGTTTCGCATTTAAAAGATTTCAGTACTTCATCAAAGCCACTGCAGGCCAGGGCCTATAAATTACTTGGCGACGCATATGCTGACCAGGGAAAAAATGCAGAAGCCCTGAGTGCTTATAAAAAAGCAGCCCGTCATTTTACTGAAGACAAAATGGCTTCAGCTGAAGCGTTGTTCCTGGCTGCTTTATTAGCTGACCGTAATAAAGACCAGAAAGAAGCCATTGAACTTTTAAAAGAATTGAAAGATAAATATCCCCAGACCCAGCAAGGCGTGGATGCTGATAAATACCTTGCCCAAATGGGAGTATATAATGTAAACTGATTATGGCTGACGTAAGCAACAGTAAACTCTTACACATTGATACAGGCATTCTGAACATACAGGATGCCTGTATCGTTTTGGTGAAAACCGAATGGAATGCTGCTATCGTTGATGAATTAGAAAAAGGATGCATCAGCGAATTGCAAAAGCACTCCGTTAAAAAGATCATTACAATCACGGTACCCGGTGCTGTTGAAATTCCTTTTGCTATTAAAAGCTATTGGGATAACAGCGGTAAAAAGAACAGGGCCGACGCATTTATTGCCCTGGGTTGTGTGGTGAGAGGTGATACGCCGCATTTTGAGTATGTGTGTAAAGCAGTAACGGATGGTGTCGTGCAGTTGAATCTTAGTTTGCCGGTCCCTGTTATTTTTGGGGTGTTGACGGTAAATAATGAGGAGCAGGCACGGGAAAGAATTGGCGGGCGGCACGGGCATAAAGGAGAAGAAGCGGCAATCACTGCGTTGAAAATGGTAGCATTGAAACAAAACTTTGGCAAATAGTACCGGCATGAACGTTCAGCTTTTTATACCTTGTTTTATTGACCAGCTTTACCCGGAAACTGCTTTCAATATGATCAAAGTGCTGGAGAAAGCAGGATGTACTGTCAGTTATAATACTTCGCAAACCTGTTGCGGTCAGCCGGCTTTCAATGCCGGTTTCTGGGAAGAATCAAAAGCCGTTTGCAGTAAATTCCTCAACGATTTTGAAGGCACTGACCTGATCGTAGCACCAAGTGCCAGTTGTGCCGGCTTTGTAAAGAATTATTACAGTAAGTTATTTGATAACTCTTCCATGCATCATGCGGTGACGGAAATGAGTAAGCGGATGTATGAATTTTCTGACTTTATGGTGAATGTGTTGCACATTGAAAATGTAGGTGCATCCTTAAATGGCAAAGCCACTTACCATGACAGTTGTGCCGGGCTGAGAGAATGTAAGATCAAAACAGAACCCCGGAAATTGCTGGCTAATGTAAAAGGGCTGGAGCTTACTGAAATGAATGATGTGGAAACCTGCTGCGGTTTTGGTGGCACTTTCGCTGTAAAATTTGAACATATCTCCATTGGCATGGGCGAACAAAAAGTGGAAAA
>JAEUVP010000425.1 GCA_016786805.1 Chitinophagaceae bacterium
CTCGGTATTTTTTCCAATAATATGGATGAGTTTTTCCGGGTACGGGTGGCAACCCTGAAACGTATGATCAAATTTGGCAGCAAAGCCAATATGCACCTGGAAGATGACCCGCAGCAGATACTGGATGAGATCCAGATGCTGGTACTGAACCAGCAGGGAGAGTTCAACCGCATCTGGGAAGAGGTGCTTCAAAAATTAAACGAACAAAAAATATTTCTTAAAACAGAAAAAGACCTTTCCCACGAGCAGCAGAATTTTGTAAGGAACTATTATGAAGAAGAAGTAAGCCCGAACCTGATTCCTTTGATGATCGAAAACATTCCAGTATTTCCCAACCTGAGGGATAAATCTATTTACCTCGCTGTGGTGATGTGGAAAAAAGAAAGTGCATTAAAAAAGAAATATGCACTCATTGAAGTACCCAGTCGTGTATTGGGCCGGTTTCTTTTGTTGCCTTCCAAACCGGAGGAACATCATATCATCCTGCTCGAAGATGTGATCCGCTTTAATCTGCCTGATATCTTTTCGTATTTCGGGTATGACCAGTACCAGTCGCATGTTTTTAAAGTCACCCGTGACGCAGAAATGGATATTGAAAATGATGTATCCACGACCATCATGCAAAAAATTGAAAAAGGATTAAAGAACCGGCGGAAAGGGAAACCTGTTCGTTTTGTGTATGACCGTGAAATGGATGCAGGATTGCTGGAGTACCTGATACGCCGGTTGAACCTGACCAAGCGGGATAACCTGATACCGGGTGGCCGCATTCATAATTTCCGGCACTTCATGGATTTTCCTGACCAGGTCTTCAAAGAAAAAACGAAACGAAAAAAACCATTTGATCACCCCCTGCTGACGGAGCATCGTGTGTCCGATGTGGTGATGGAAAGAGATGTGATGCTGCATTTTCCCTATCATTCATTTACCCCGTTGATTGATATTATCCGCGAAGCAGCTTTTGATCCAGATGTTACCAGCATCAAGATCACCTGTTACCGGCTGGCGCAACAATCCCGTATTATCAATGCATTGATCAACGCGGTGCGTAACGGAAAAGAAGTGGTGGTGATGCTCGAACTCAGAGCCCGGTTCGAGGAAGAAGCGAATATGGAATGGAAAGAACGGCTGGAAGAAGAAGGCGCCAAAGTGCTGGTGGAAATCCCCAACATGAAAGTCCATTCCAAGATCTGCCTGATCCGGAAAAAAGTAAAAGATAATTTTATTCAATATGGCTTTGTAAGCACCGGTAACCTGAATGAAAAGACCTCAAAAGTATATGCAGATCATTGCCTGCTTACATCAAACCCGAAGATCATGCATGATGTAAGCCGGATATTCAGTTATCTGGAACATCCGAAAACAGGGATCAATTTCTTACGGGAATGTAAAACGGTTGTGCCCAGCCCTCTTTTTATACGCCGGGAGATCAATCAACTGATTGACGAAGAAATTAAAAATGCCAACCGTAGAAAACCCTGCGGCATCACCCTTAAAATGAATTCACTGTCAGATGAACAACTGATATTAAAATTAAATGAAGCAGCACGGGCCGGGGTTCCTATCCGGTTAATTATACGGGGCGTATTTTGTATGCTGTCTCAAAATAAAAAATTCAAACAACCGGTAAGGGCCATCAGCATCGTGGATGAATACCTGGAACATGCAAGGGTGTGGGTATTTCACAACCGGGGTAAAGAGAAAGTTTACATATCTTCGGCTGACTGGATGTTGAGAAACCTGGAACACCGTGTGGAAGCGACCTGCCCGATTTTTGATGAAGATATCAAACAGGAACTGAAAGATATTTTGAATATACAATTGCAGGATAATGTGAAGGCCAGATGGCTGGATAACCAATTGAATAATGAATATATCAGAACCACAAGAAAGAAGGTCCGTTCACAGGTTGAAACTTATAATTACCTGTATAAAAAAACACTAACCCATCGTGAGACTGGCAGCCATTGACATCGGAAGTAACGCAGCAAGATTATTGATCAGTGATGTGATTCCCGGACCACAAGACAAACCTGAATTCTTAAAGATAGCCCTCGTTCGTGTGCCTTTACGGCTGGGCTTTGATGTGTTCGATAAAGGAGAAATATCGGCTGTCAAAGCTGAAAAAGTGCTCAAAACAATCAAATCCTATAAATTGTTGCTGGATGTGTATGAAGTAAAACACCTCAAAGCCTGCGCAACTTCCGCCATGAGGGATGCTGTGAATGCACCCGAGATCATCAAAAAAGTGAAAGCCGAAACAGGTATTGATATTCATGTGATCAGTGGCCAGGAAGAAGCTTCTTTTATTTATGAGAATCATACGGCGGATGATCTGAAAAAAGATGAGTCTTATTTATACATTGATGTGGGCGGGGGCAGTACCGAACTTACTTTTTTCAGTGATGGTAAAATGATCTTTAAAGAATCCTTCAATATCGGCACCATCCGGTTATTAAAGAACCAGGTACAGGAATCCCTCTGGGATGAAATGAAAGAATTCCTGCGCAGCAAAACCAAAGGACACCATCATGTTACAGCAATAGGCTCCGGTGGTAATATCAATAAAATATTTTCCCTGTCAAAACGCAAGGAAGGTAAACCGCTTTCACTGGAGCTGCTGAGAGATTATTATAAAGAATTCAGTACGATATCACTTCCGCAACGTATGAGTTTATACCGCCTGCGGGAAGACCGTGCGGATGTAATCATTCCGGCCTTGCTCATTTATATCAATGTGATGCGCTGGACAGATGCCGATGAGATTTATGTACCCAAAATTGGACTGGCAGATGGTTTAATCCATAATTTATATGATGAGGTGCGGTTGAAAGAAATAGAAATCTGACGGATATTCTCAATTCCAAAATTTCAAAATGCCTTATGTCTGTTAATAAAGAAGTAAAAAGAGTCACCACCAACACACTGCAGAATATGAAAACGGCTGGTGAAAAGATCAGCATGCTGACAGCTTATGATTTTTCGTTTGCCAAGATCATTGACGGCGCAGGGATTGATGTGATACTGGTGGGAGATTCTGCCTCCAATGTTATGGCTGGTCATGAAACCACCTTACCAATCACTCTTGACCAGATGATCTACCATGCTTCTTCCGTTATCCGGGGCATACATCACTGCCTGGTTGTGGTGGATCTTCCCTTCGGTTCTTACCAGTCCAATTCAGATATCGCATTGGCCTCAGCTATCCGTATCATGAAGGAAACCGGTGCCCATTCCATTAAACTGGAAGGTGGTGAAGAAGTACTGGAATCGATCAAGAAAATTGTTTCAGCCGGCATACCTGTCATGGGACACCTGGGATTAACACCGCAATCCATTTACAAATTCGGGACGTATACAGTAAGAGCCAAGGAAGAAGAAGAAGCCAATAAACTCCGCCGTGATGCAAAATTATTAGAAGAAGCCGGGTGCTTTGCATTGGTACTCGAAAAAATACCGGCCAGGTTGGCGAAAGAAGTATCACAGAGTTTAACCATTCCCACTATCGGGATCGGTGCTGGCGGAGATTGTGACGGACAGGTGCTGGTGATGCATGATATGCTGGGTATTAATACCGAATTCAAACCAAGATTTCTCCGTCAATACCTCAATATTCATGAACTGGCCGCGGATGCTGTCAAAAATTATATCCGGGATGTAAAATCGGGTGATTTCCCGAATCAGCAGGAGCAATACTAATCCTCTTTCTTTTAATAGATAAATGCCGGATTATCTCCGGCATTTTATTTACGAGAAACTTTTTTCGGGCAATAAAAACCCGGAACTTTGCCCCGCAATTAAAATATGTCATATGGATTTCCTCGAAGCACTAAAGATAGAAACTCTCAATAAAGGTGTCAGCACCGGCAATAACTGGTTGGATGCAAAAGGTGAAACAATAGATTCCTTCTCCCCTGTTGATGGTAAAAAAATTGGCGCAGTCACTTCTGCAGATAAAGAAAGTTATGAAGCAGTTATAAAAAAAGCAGAAGAAGCCTTTCAGGAATGGAGACTTTGGCCTGCGCCTAAAAGAGGTGAAGTGGTTCGCCAGGTAGGCGAAGCATTACGCCAGTATAAAGAGCCGCTGGGCAAATTAGTTTCTTATGAAATGGGTAAAAGCCTGCAGGAGGGATTAGGTGAAGTGCAGGAGATGATCGATATCTGTGATTTTGCAGTCGGCCTTTCAAGACAATTACATGGATTGACGATGCACAGTGAAAGACCTGCACATCGTATGTATGAACAATGGCATCCTTTAGGCATTGTAGGCATTATATCCGCATTCAATTTTCCAGTAGCTGTGTGGAGTTGGAACAGTATGCTGGCCTGGGTATGTGGTGATGTTTGCATCTGGAAGCCTTCTGAAAAAACTCCTTTGTGCGGAGTAGCTTGTCAGCATATCGTGAATGAAGTGTTTGCAAAAAATAATGTACCCGAAGGTGTAAGCGGACTGATCATTGGTGGCCGTGAAGTGGGTGAATGGATGAGCCATGATACCAGAGTTCCCCTGGTTTCTGCAACAGGTTCCACAAGAATGGGTAAAGCGGTTGGAGCTGCATTGGGTGCAAGATTGGGAAGGGCTTTATTAGAATTAGGAGGAAACAATGCGATCATCATTTCCAAAGATGCCGATCTTGATATAGCTATTACCGGTGCCTTATTTGGTGCTGTAGGCACGGCGGGTCAGCGTTGCACAACGACGAGAAGGCTCATCATCCATGAAGATATTTATGGGGCGTTCAAAGAAAAATTAGTGAAAGCCTATCAACAACTTAGAATTGGCGACCCGTTAGATCAAAATAATCATGTGGGGCCGCTGATTGATCAGGACGCAGTGAAACTGTACCTGGATTCGATTGAAAAATGTAAAGCGGAAGGCGGCAATTTTGTTGTAGAAGGTGGAGTATTGAGCGGGGCAGGTTATGAAAGCGGTTGCTATGTGAAGCCTTGTGTGGCTGAAGCAAAACCGGGTTATAAAATTGTGCAGCATGAAACTTTTGCCCCCATCTTGTATTTGTTGAAATATAAAACCATTGATGAAGCCATAGCCATACAAAATGAAGTACCGCAGGGTCTCTCCTCTTCAATCATGACACTGAACCTGCGGGAAGCCGAACAATTCCTGTCGGCGGCGGGCAGTGATTGCGGTATTGCGAATGTCAATATCGGAACTTCCGGGGCTGAGATCGGTGGTGCTTTTGGAGGCGAAAAAGAAACCGGCGGCGGCCGGGAAAGCGGCAGCGATGCCTGGAAGAATTATATGCGCAGGCAGACCAATACCATCAATTACAGCACAAAACTACCATTGGCACAAGGTATAAAATTTGATTTATGACGATAAGGCCGCTCAAAACGGCCTTATTACTATGATTTCTGCGAAATATTTCCAATTTTTACAGCCTGAAACAATATCCCTAAAACCTAACCCAGCTCCCATGAAAGGATCATTCCTTGCTCTTGCATTCATTCTAAGCAGTTTTTTTATAACCAATGCACAGATAAGAGTTGCCCTTGTTCTCGGTGGTCACCAGTCCGAAGTAATTGAAGAGAACGATCTTCCCGATTTTTCTACTTTTAAAACCGGTTATTCTGGACGCACCGGTGTTCATTTCGGTTTTATCGCCGATGTGCCTTTTGCTGAAAAATCAAAACTGTTTTTTCAGCCCGGGATCATCTTTTTTAATAAAGGAAGAAAATTTGCCGGTGATGTCAGCGGGGGTGGTGGCACTGTTTTCCAGTCTTCTGAACAATTCATCAATTATATTGATCTGCCCCTGAATCTTGTCTATAAATTCAAACTCAGTTCCAAAACAAAATTCATCATTGGCGCAGGGCCTTATGCTTCCTTTTTTTATAATGGAAAAGAAGCCAAAGAAACCAATGACCAGGGAACATTTTCGTCAGAAGAAAATACAGATCTGCCGGTGGGTGATGCTCCCGGAAAATATAAAGTATTGAATTTTGGTGCCAACGCATTAGCTGGACTTGAATTTGGCCGTGTATTTCTCACAGCTAATTATAGCCGCGGGTTGAATGATTTTTACCAGGCAAAAGATTATACCGGCACCTTCAAACACCAGGTGATCGGTGCCACACTCGGTATCTTCCTGGGGCCGCAAACCGCCCCTGAAAAGAAAATAAAAGATAAAGACAAGGATGGCATTCCAGATGAGCAGGATGCCTGCCCGGATGATGCGGGACCAGCTGTTACCAAAGGCTGCCCGGATAAAGATGCAGACGGCATTCCTGATAAGGAAGATAAATGCATGGATGTGCCCGGTGTTCTTGCTTATAAAGGTTGCCCTGCTCCAAAGGATAAGGATGCAGATGGAATAACAGATGATCTTGATAAATGTCCTGATGTAGCCGGTGTGGCCAGGTATAATGGTTGCCCTGTTCCGGATTCAGATAATGATGGCGTGAATGATGATGATGATAAATGCCCGCAGGTAGTGGGCTTGGGACGATATGAAGGTTGTCCTGTACCGGATACCGATAGCGACGGAGTGAATGATGAAAATGACAAATGCCCGAAAGTACCGGGATTGAAAGAAAATAACGGCTGCCCTGCCATACAGAAAGAGATCGTCGAGAAAGTCAACTATGCCGCCAAACGCATCCAGTTTGAGTTTTCAAAAGCGAACCTGCTGAAATCCTCGTTCAAAGTGCTGGATGAAGTGGTAACGATCATGAAGCAAAACCCTGAATTGAAATTGTCGATCGAGGGGCACACCAGTGCGGATGCAAACTATAATGCCAACATACAATTATCACAAGACCGTGCCGATAATGTAAAAACTTATTTTGAATCAAAGGGAATAGACGCAGGCAGGCTTTCTGCTAAAGGTTTTGGGCCGTCTCAGCCGCTTAACAGCGGTAAGACGGAAGCTGAAAAAGCACAAAATCGTAGGGTTGAACTGAAACTAAGCAACTAAGTCCGTCAATCGTTCGTCAAAATTCTCCCAAAACCCCTGCTTTTGCCCAAAATGCAGGGGTTTAACATATGTAATTTGTATGAATGGTAATCATTACTTTTGACGCCTTTAGCAAATTTGTAATATTAAAAAAACGCAAATGACCAATTTATTGAAACGTACCTCTCTCCTAACGATCGGCGGATTGATGACATCTGCCCTGTTTGCCCAGGAAGTACCCAAAGGATGGCATATGCAGGATCCTAAAGCCAATGGCTATTACGGGATCAGCATTGACAAAGCCTATGAATTTCTTAAAGCAAAAAAAGTAAAAAGCAATACGGTGATCGTGGCGGTGATTGATTCCGGTATTGATACCACGCATGAAGACCTGAAACCTGTTTTATGGGTCAACAAAAAAGAGATCCCGGGTAATGGAATAGACGATGATAAGAATGGCTATATCGATGATATCAACGGCTGGAATTTTCTAGGAAGTAGTGATGGTAAACAAAACGTGGAAAAGGATTCATATGAAGCCGCCCGGGTTTATCACAAATACAAATCAAAATATGATGGCAAAAACGTGGATGCCGGCAAACTTTCTAAAGAAGAAAAGTTTGAATACGAAATGTGGAAACGTTCCAAAGAAGAAGTAGCCGGTGGTGATTCAAAAACAAGCTCCATGGAACTGGTGTTCCTGAAAAGAGCTTATACCAGCGCTACCAAAGCCGATACTATTTTACAAAAGGCGTTAGGTAAAGAAAAATATACCGGGAAAGACCTCGAAGCATTGAATTCAGATAATGCTGATGTAAAAAAGGCAAAAAATATGATCTATGGCCTGATGTCGGGTAACGATGCCACTGAATCAACTAACCAGGAATTCCTCGAAGGTTTTGGTGAGTATGTAGATAGCGAAATGAAAAAAGCAGAAGCGGCTGAAACAGCTCCTGAAAATTACAGGGGGAATATCGTGAAAGACAACTACAATGATTTCAACGATAAGTTCTACGGCAACAATAATGTATTTGTAAGTAATAAATCTGCCTTACACGGCACACACGTTTCCGGTATTATTGCTGCCGCAAGAGGTAATGGTAAAGGAATGGATGGTGTGGCAGATAATGTAAAGATCATGGCTCTCCGGGCAGTACCGGACGGTGATGAGCATGATAAAGATATTGCCCTGGCCATCCGCTATGCAGCTGATAATGGCGCACAGGTGATCAATATGAGTTTTGGTAAAGGCTTTTCCCCGGAAAAACAATGGGTGGATGATGCTGTGAAATATGCAGAAAGTAAAGGTGTATTACTGGTACATGCTGCCGGTAACGATGCGAAGAATATCGATACCAGTTTTAATTACCCTACACCTGTTTTCAATGATGGCAACAGAGCCGGTAACTGGATCACAGTTGGTGCCAGCGGCCCTAATAATGAAAATGGCAACAGCCTTACCGCTAATTTCTCTAACTATGGTAAACAGGAAGTGGATGTTTTTGCTCCTGGTGTAAAGATATATGCAACGGTGCCTGGTGGTAATACCTATCAGAATTTACAGGGAACCAGTATGGCTTCTCCGGTGGTAGCCGGGCTCGCAGCGCTGATCCTGCAATACTATCCTGCATTGAGTCCGCAACAGGTGAAAATGGTGATTGAAAAATCAGCACAAAAACCAGCGCTGAAAGTAAAGAATCCCGGCACTGGTGAAGAAGTGGATCTTTCTGATATCAGCCGTTCGGGTGGTGTGATCAATGCCTACGAAGCCCTGAAACTGGCTTCTACCTTAAAAGGAGAAAGAAATAAAAACACCAAAGCTGTTAAATCCACAGTCAAGCCAAAGAGAAAGGGATAAATTATTATTGGTATATAAATGAAAAAGACTCCACATCACAGGAGTCTTTTTCATTTATTGTAATTATATCATTCGGTTATTCCACGGGGTTTACTACCACTTTACTCTCCAGCACGATCTTCCGGGTAATGTCTTCATCAGCTCCATTGGCCTGTACCAATTGCAATAAAATACTGGTAGCTTTCTCCGCCTGCTGGTAAGGAAATTGTTCTACGGATGCCAGCGGAGGATCATCCATATAACTGGTGATGGGCAGGTTGGCATAACTTACAAAGAAAATATCCTTATTGATCTTTAATCCTTCCTGGCGGGAAACTTTTGTCGCATCCAATGCTACATAATCATTGAACGCAATAATGGCGGCCGGTCTCACTTTTAGAGCCAGTAATTTCCTGACAGCTTCTTTGGTGGAAGGGCTGCTGAGATCGGTATGCACCACGTATGACTTGTCATATTCCAGCTTATTCTTCTTCAACCCTTCCTTATACCCTTCCAGCCGGTCTGAAGAACTTTGCATGGTATCCGGTCCATTGATAAATGCAATTTTTGTATGCCCTTGATTGACCAGCCAGTCTACCAGGTTCACCGAACTTTTTTTCAAACTACAGGATACCGTAAAGGCTTCCGCTGTTTCCGGAACCCGGTCAAAAAACACAACCGGGATATTATACTTTTTCAATTGATCAAAGTGATCATAGTTATCCGTATTCTTGGATAAAGAAACGATCAGTCCATCCACACGGTGACGGCGCATCGTATCCACGATCTGTTTTTCCCTTTCCACATCATCATGCGACTGACCGATCAGTACCGTGTAATTATTATGGGTGGCAATATCTTCTATCCCGTTAATGGCAATGGAGAAAAATTCTTCACCGAGGTTGGGCAAAATGACACCAATGGTCATCGTCTTTCCCTGCTTAAATGATATAGCTGCCTGGTTGGGTTCGTAGTTGAGGTCTTTCGCCAGCTTCTGCACCTGCATCTTGGTACGCAGACCAATACTGGGATGGTCATGCAAGGCTCTTGACACTGTAGAGACAGAGACATTCAATCGCTGGGCGATCTCTTTTATAGTAGCGGGTTTGCGGTCCATGCAGGGTCGCAAGGTAAGCACAAGCCCGGTAAAATGAAAGTCATTTGTGAGTAATGGCAGCACTAAAAAGAAATATTTTTTGAGGTGGCCATATCTTTTCGTAAATTCCATTAAACTAAAACGACGCCATATGAATAAAGTATCCTCCATCCTTGCCCGGAAAGGTACCTCTACTGCGAATGTCTCACCAGGCACCAGTGTATTGGAAGCATTGCGAATAATGGCTGAAAAAAATATCGGCTCCATGATGGTGATGGAAAATGGCAATTATCTCGGCCTGATCACCGAAAGAGATTACTCCCGCAAAGTGATACTGAAAGGAAAAAATTCTGCTGACACCAGTGTTTCTGAGATCATGTCGGCCGACCTTCCAACGGTTACCCCATCCGACAGCATTGATCATTGCATGGAATTAATGACAAAGAATAACATCCGCTACCTTCCCGTTTTTGAAAATGATAAACTGGCCGGCATCATCTCCATGAGTGATGTGGTCAAAGAAACCATATTAACACAGAAGGAAACCATCAACCATTTGCAGAACTATATCCGCAACAGCTGACTTACATACTCATTAAATACCAGCGAAACCCCGTAAGGTTTCGCTTTTTTATTATCCAACTGAATTCAAAAAAATCTATTTATCGGGTTCAGCCTCTTTCTCCTTCACCACCACCAGGTCCTTCATATCCACCTGCATCGGCAGCATACCAATTTTTACCACGGCCCTCTTCCCTCTCAGTTCTATCACTTCCCCCACCTGGTGATTGCGTTTCATTTTTACTTTATCGCCTATTTTGATATCACCTCCCACTTCTGCAAATTTTGAATCGATCTTTTTCTGCATCTTGCTCACCACTTTCTGTTCATTCTTTTTGAACAGCAGCCCTTCCATTTGTTTGATCACTTTATTCTTATTCTCTTCCTTGCGCCATTCGATCAGCAGCTGCTTCAGCTTTCGCTCCATATCTTTCAGGTAAGCGATCTTTTCTTCCGATACCCGGTTCTGCTCTTTTAATACTTCCACCTGCTGGCGATGCCGTTCCTTATCCATCACCAGCTGCATCTCTTTTTTTAACCGTTCATTCTCTTTGATCGTTTTGTTTAGCTCTGTTTCTTTCTTTTCCAGGTCACGCAGGTCCTGTTCAGTGCGGTTCAGTAATTTATCCAGCCTGAACTGGTCTTCATCCACCAATTCTTTTGCTTTTTTGATCAGCGATTTATCCAGGCCAATTCTTTCTGCAATGGAAAATGTATAAGAACTCCCCGGCTTACCAACGATAAGTTTGTATTGAGGCTGCAGGTTTTTTTCATCAAAAGCCATAGCACCGTTCAGGATACCGGCTGTTTTGCCCGCCATCACTTTCAGGTTCAGGTAATGCGTAGTCACAATACCGATCGCATGTTTGCGGGCCAGTTCCTGCATGATCACTTCAGCAAAGGCACCACCGAGATTGGGGTCACTGCCGCTTCCTAATTCATCAATAAAGAACAAGGTTCTGCCATTCGCATTTTCCATGAAGTGCTTCATGTGAATGAGATGGCTGCTGTAAGTACTCAGTTCAAACTCCAGGCTCTGCGTATCCCCGATATGGATCATCAGTTGCTTGAAAATACCAAACTGCGAAGAGGGATGCACCGGCACCAGCAGGCCACTCTGCACCATCATCTGCAGCAAGCCTACTGTTTTCATTGTGACTGTTTTCCCACCGGCATTAGGTCCGCTGATAACAAGTATGCGTTTATTTTCATCCAGGGTAAGCGTTACCGGTATGGTGGGCTTATTGCTGCGCTGGTTGTAGAGATATAATAAAGGATGATAGGCATTCACCAGGTGAATACCCGCCTTATCATGCACCACAGGAAACTCTCCTTTTATATCAGCCGCCAGCTTTGCCTTAGCCCTGATAAAATCATATTCCCCCACAATGCTGTGATAGGTTGACAGCAGCGCAGCATACACAGATAGTTTACCGGTTAATTCACGGAGGATGCGATACACTTCTTTTCGTTCATCATTCTCCAGTTCATGCACCTGGTTATTGAGCTCAATCGTTTCTTCCGGTTCAACGAACGCTGTTTTACGGCTGTCGCTTTCTCCATGCAGGATTCCTTTCACGGTTCTTTTCTGTTCTGCAAAAACAGCCACCACCCTTCGGCCACTCATAAAACTTTCTTCAATATCGGCGAGATAGCCCTGCTTGTTCAGTTTGGTAATGATCTTCTCAAACATCCGGCGGAGTTCATTGCGCTTGCGGTAAAGGCTCATCCGGATATTCTTGAGGTCTTCGGATGCATTATCCTTTACCTGCCCATAATCATCCAGCACCTCATCGATCATTTCGATGATCACTTTTTCATAGTACGTGTTTTCAATAA
The DNA here is from genome assembly GCA_016786805.1 of Chitinophagaceae bacterium. Classification (GTDB taxonomy): domain Bacteria; phylum Bacteroidota; class Bacteroidia; order Chitinophagales; family Chitinophagaceae; genus CADEDV01. Next base: position 12,248 of record JAEUVP010000425.1, read on the forward strand.
CCTTTGCCATGGCATTGTATGCCTGTCTTCTTTCACTGTCGAACCAGCGGAATATTTTTTCGATACTCTCTGCGAGTTTACGTACCTGCATCAGTTGTTCACCTACCAATACAGCACCGGGGATGGATAATAGTTTTAATTCTTTGGCAAGGTTCAATATGTAATCATTAGGAAAGTAAATACTGTTGGTGACCAGTTGCCGGTATTCGTGGCTTTGCCGGAGTTCTGTGTCAATAAATTCTTTCCGGGTATGAATACGAAGGTTAGCTGCTTTGTTATGGGCATGCTCCGTCTGGCAATAATTCGCCAGCAGGTCTTTCACCTTATTAAACTCTAACTGTATATAGGCCGATTCGGGATATAACTTCATTTTTCTTCACCACACGGGTCATTTAATTAAGCCAGCAAATTTAGGCCTATTAACGGTTTCAGCAGGTACAGCGGTTCAATGTTTTTACAACCGGCTGAAGTCATTCCCGGCCCGGTTATTTTTTTTTATCTTCCGCCGAAACAGTTCATTTGAAACGGAGACTACGATATATGCGCCGCATCTGGTTGCGGCATGATCTTCCTGCAGGATTATCGGTGTTTTTTGTAGCACTTCCCCTGTGCCTGGGTATTGCGCTGGCATCGGGTGCACCACTCTATGCCGGCATTCTTTCCGGTATTATCGGCGGTATGGTCGTATCCGTGATCAGTAAATCGCAATTTGGTGTATCAGGCCCTGCGGCAGGACTTTCCCCCTTATTGGCAGCCGCTATTCTTTCGTATGGAGATTACAGGGTTTTTCTGCTGGTCGTTATTATTGCCGGTGTCTTCCAGTTGTTGTTAGGAGCATTAAAACTGGGCGTTATTGCCAATTATTTTCCTTCAGCGGTGATTAAAGGAATGCTTGCCGCTATTGGGATTATGCTGATTGCTAAACAAATTCCATTTGCCCTTGGATATGACCAGCCCGATTTCTGGCAAAGTGGCTTCATCAAAATTTTCTCTTCCAAAGATGTGACCGGTAATATCCGGAATTTTAATCTGCATATTGGAAGAGGCACGATCATCATTACCATGGTCTCATTGCTGATCATGATCTTGTGGCAACGGCCTTTTGCTAAAAAATGGAGAATAGTTCCGGCCCCGTTGGTGGCCGTACTGGCCGGTATTACGGTAAATTATATTTTCGGCTGGGTCACAACGGATCTTACATTAAAACCAACCCAGCTTGTCAATATACCTGCTAATATATTGGGAGAGATCGTCTTTCCTGATTTCTCTAAACTTTTTTCCTCCGCAACAATCTGGAAAGACGGCGTGATCGTTGGACTATTGGCTTCCTTAGAAACACTTCTCTGCGTGGAAGCAATTGATAAACTGGACCGGCATAATCGGATCACACCCGTGAACCGGGAACTGGCAGCACAGGGAATCGGTAATATAACCTGTGGCTTATTAGGTGCCATCCCTATTACAGCCGTGATCGTTCGGGGCGCAGCGAACATTGATGCTGGTGCAAGAACAAGGCTTTCTGCCTTCACGCATGGATTATTTTTATTACTGGCGGTGCTTTTTATTCCTTTTGCGTTGAATAAGATTCCCTATGCTGCATTGGCTGCTATTCTTTTAGTAACAGGTTATAACCTGACCAAACCCAAGTTGTATAAAAACATGTGGAGCCTGGGCACCAA
>JAEUVP010000429.1 GCA_016786805.1 Chitinophagaceae bacterium
TGCCGCCTTATTGTATTACTGCTGAACAACTGCAACAGGTGTACAACACCCTCCTGCTCATCATTGACCATATATAAAAAGGTTGCCATTGCTGGCAACCTTTCACACACTAACTGCTTACTTGTTCTATATCTGCAAAAATTTAAATAGCAGGATCAGGAGGTGTATTAGTATTATTATCCCTTTCAATCAATGGATAAGGATAGAATGTCCTGTTACGTTCTTCGGTAGCTGAATTAGGTGCAGGCCTTCCGAAACGACGGCTGTCCTCTAACTCCTGGCCACTCAGGAACATTTCCAATCTTCTTTGCTTATAAATATCCTGTAACAGGTCAGCTGTTGTTAAAGGGCCGCTATAGGCAGGTTGTGATGCACCGATACCATAAATATCCGTGGTTTTTGTTCTCACTGCATCCAATGCAGTTTTGCTTTGCGGGAACAGACTTTGACGGGCATAATTCTCTGCAATGATCAGGCTCATCTCACCAGGGAGATAAACCGGGTAAGATGCCGTTGTATTTAACGCAAATGCTTTCAATGGAAATGTAGTCGGGCCTGTTCTGCTTATATAAAAACCTACCCGGGGGTCAGTTGCTGCAGGTACAGGAGCCAGTCCATTCTTTAATCCAAGTGTGGAATCGATAGCTCCAAAAACGTTCACTGTAAAATTCCATTCACCGAGCGGATTGGGCGTGGCGGCTGTAAACCTGAATTCGGATTTCACTGTCAGGCTTGCCGCTGCTGCAAAAGCCAATGCCTTATTACCAGCTGTTGAGTTATAAGTACCGGTGATCATGCTCTGTATATTATAATAACGGGCCAGTAAAGCCTTCACTGTATTCTTTACATCAATACCAGCAGGCACTTTACTCAGAAATTTTGCACTCGGATTAGTAGTGGCCAGGTCAGCATCAGCACTTTCCAGCACAGTGATAACTTTTTGAAGTGCTTCTGCCCTGTCACTGAATACGGCATTAGTTCCATTTGTCAACGGGATTTTCTCAAAGAACTGGACCAGTGTACCCATACTCAACCCGTAAAAAATACTGGCATAAGCCTTTAATCCCACTTTATCGGTAGGATCAGCTGCAACTCCCAGGTTATCTAATATAGTTTCAGCTTCTGTTTTAGTCAATAAGCATTGTGCCCACATTTGAGATACAATGGCGTTACCCTGTGTTACAGCACCTTTACCAGTTTCCAATTCTTTTTCGGCAGTATTACCAATATTTAAAGTGTATAGCGCATAAACACTATAAGCACCACCAATCGGAGCTGTGTACAAAGGGCTTTGCCTGCCTATTGTATATCTTCTTTGCAAACCTGCACAAAGATTCATTAGTCCATCCACACTGGTGGTTACGCTTGGCACAGAGGCTGTGCTGGGATTGATGTACTCCTTATCACAAGAAGTAAACATAACACTACTACTCACCAGGAGCAATAAGGTTATTTGTTTTATTCGAAGCATTTTCATTGTTTAATTTTTAAAGGTTAGAAACTAGCTCTGAAAGTCAGCTGGAAGGTTTTAGGAATAGGTACGTTACCAAAATCAATCCCTCTTAACACGGCACTATTACCACCCGCATTTGTTTCCGGGTCATATCCATCGTATGTATCCCAGCTGACCAGGTTTCTGCCTACCAGGGAAATGGAAGATGATTTAATGAACTTGGCAAAAGAAGGCAATTGATAAGCCAAAGAGATTTCCCTCAGCTTAACATAAGAACCGCTTTCCACCCTCCACTCTTCCGTATTGTAAATACTGAAAATATACCCTCTTGGCAAAAGACCTTTGGCCTCTTTCTCTGCATAATCACCAATTCCAACACCCTGTCTTGTTCTCCTGTCGGCATTAAACACTTGCTGACCTAATGCTCCATCAAGTAAAAAACCAAAACTTATCTTTTTATACTCAAGACTATTGCTAAAGCTAACGACCCAATCAGGATTCGGATCTCCTAAGGCTTTTCTCAACAATACTTTCTGTGTTGGATTATTAACAGCTGCTATAGGACGTCCTCCTGCATCTAATAATAAATTCCCTGCAGCATCTCTTTCAAAATAGTTACCGTAAAAAACACCCAATGGCTGACCTGCTAAAATGACGGAAGGCGAACCACCATTATTTGCCAGTGCAACAGGTGATACCTGGCTGGATGCGGTTACAAGGTTTTCGTTTTTGTTGATAGAAGCGAACAGGCTCCAGTTGAAATTCTTACCGGATACAGGGTTGGCAGTTATACCTAATTCCCAGCCTTTATTAGTGAGATTACCAACGTTCTCTACTCTTGTGCTACCACCGGATGAAGGAGCAAGTACTCTGTCCACCAGCAATGAATTATCAACAATTTTTTTATTATAAACTGTAAACACCAGCCCAAGCTTATTATTCAGAAAAGAAAGGTCTGTACCAAACTCCAGTTCGCTTGACCTTTCAGGCTCAACAAATTCGTTACCAAGTGAAGTATTCACGTTATAGGTGGCGATACCATTGATACTTCCTGATAAATAAGTAGAGAACCTGTCATAAGATCCAATACCACTCAGGTTACCGGCTAATCCCCATGAAGCTCTTACACGGGCAGAAGTAAACCAGTTGTTTTCAGATTTTTTCCAGAACTCCATATCGCTGATCGACCAGGAGCCACTCAGCTTGGGATAAAAATATGTTCTTGTGTCCTGTGGGAAAGAGGTGCTTCCATCAATACGACCGGCTGCAGTTAGGTAAAAAATATTTTTATACCCGAATGTCTGCTGCACAAATCCGCCAAAAATCTGGCGCTGGTCATAGGTGTATCTTGGATCCAATCGCACAGCTGCACCATTAATTGATGTAATTCCGTTCAGCAGGTCTCTTCCTTCGTTGAACAGGCCGGTGATTTTTTGATACTGGTGATTAAATCCTACCGTTGTTAAAGAAGAAATGGTTTTAAACTTAGTCTGATAAGATATGTTCACATCATTATTAATCAGGAAAGTATTCACTAATGCACTGGATACATAACCAAGACCTTCCTGTGCAGAGATATAAGGATATCTTTCAATCAGGTTATTCCCTTCCTGGCTGAAGTTATCTATACCCAGTATATAATCAATACTCAGCCCTTTCGCTGGTTTGATTTTCACCTGGATATCACTTATAGTTCTGCTAACAGATTGTGTCAATGACATGTCTTCAATTACACTCAACGGGTTGACCCTGGTAGGTTCAACCCCTTTTAAATTTCCGGCAGCATCTCTTTGAGTAATATCATAGAGGTTATTAGTAATGTTTATTGAATTGATCGGGCTCCAGAATACATTCCCATTTGGTTTTTCATTAGAAAAACTATTCGTATAGCCTATACCACCAATAATGGTTATGTACTTATTGATAGTTTGCTCGATCCTCGTTTTAAAATTGAACCGTTTGAAATCCGTTCCTTTAATGATTCCTTCATTTTTGTAAAAGCCCCCTGAGAAATAATATTTAGTTTTCTCCGAACCTCCGCTCAATGAAATATAGTTATCAGTACCCAGGCCTTTTTGAAAAATTTCATCCTGGTAATCATATCTTGTTACATCAACGAGGTCAGTCGCCAAAATCCTGACTTGTCCATCAGGTCTTGTATAAGTGATAGTGGCACCATTATAAGTAGGTGGTCCACCTGCATTGCTAATATTTCCTAACCGTAGTGCTGCATAGCCGAACTGCTTACCGTAAGTGGTTATATAAACTTTCTTACGGAGTGCATTGGTAATAAGGCTGGTACTAAAATCAATTTTGACCTGTCCTGCTTTACCTGTTTTAGTAGTAATTAAAACAACACCATTACTGGCCCTTGATCCATAAATAGCAGAAGCGGAAGCTCCAGGAATTACATCAATTTTTTCAATATCATTAGGGTTGATATCTGCCAGGCGGTTAGTTCCAATTTCGGCGCTGGCACCAGCCGGCACATTAAGATTTGTAACATTCGTTGTAGCATTACTTACTATAACCCCGTCAATAACATATAATGGCTCCGAAGAACCCTTAATAGTACTGGTACCCCTCATGCGAATCGAAATACCACCCGAAGGATCACCAGAAGTTTGAGATATCTGTGCTCCCGGAACTTTACCTTGCAATGCAGCCGTAAGGTTTCCGGAGCCAGTATTAGCGAGTTGTTTTGCACTGACTGAATTAACTGTATTGCCTAATTGCTTCCTTGATTGTTTCAATGAAGAACCAATCACAACTACCTCATCCATTTTCAATGCATCCTCAGACAGTTTCGCATCTATTGTATAAGCAGCAGCAGTGCCTATTTCCAGAGCTTGTTCTGCTGATTTAAAGCCTACACCGGTAAAATCAAGTACATATGTACCCGGCTTTAACGTGGCACTTAGATCATAATTTCCAATAGCATCTGTAACAGTACCAATGGTAGTGTTCCTGACGATAACAGAAATAGAAGGGATTCCCTTACCAGCGGCATCCGTTACCTTACCGGTAACACGGATCTGGGCTGTAACCAGGAGAGCAGCCAACTGCAGGAACAAGAGGAAAGAAAAGGCTTTCCACCGCCCCTGCCCTAACCAAAGCAGATTTTTCATACTACAATTTTTGGGGTTAAAAAACTATATAGGTTTACAAAAACGTTATAACACTTTTATACCGGCCTTTACATACGCTTCCAGTTGCGGATCGCCGGGGGTCAGTTCTGTGATCAGCATATCAATTTCATCCAGTCCGCATACATTGATCCGTTGTGATGAATTCAGTTTCTCCGAAATCGATAAAGCCACCACTTTTTCAGCAGACTCTATCATCGCCCGTTTTACCTGCACCACATCCCAGTCATTATCCGTTACACCATTCGTGGCATCCATTGCATTGATGCCTAATATGCAC
>JAEUVP010000431.1 GCA_016786805.1 Chitinophagaceae bacterium
TACTGAGCCGGTAAGTTAATAGAGTATTCATTTTCCAGCAACCGTTCTTCCTGCGGAAAGGTTTCATTGAGCTCGTTAAATATGTCTTTACCAAGATTTAACTTAATATAACGACTGAGCATTGTACCTCCTGAAAGTATCAGCAAAAATCCTGTTCCAGACAAGATCATGTAGCTGATTCCCACTGTAAGTAAATCGGACTTTGATTGCAAAAGAACTATGCTGCCAAAATATAATAATATCCCTGTCAACTGGTATAGGATGATCGTTGTTGCACTGATCTTTTCATCCTTCTTTCCTTTACTGCCTAACAAGGAAATTACAAGGAGTGCGAGTGCCAGCAATTTTGATTTTACAGCAGTATCCAATAATCCTGTCCGGCTGATATTTTGCAGGAACCTGTCACTGAAATCACTGCGAAGTTCCCAATAGGCAAAGCAGCCATAACAGGAGTAATAAAAATGGATCAGCAATAGTACAATACTTCCCAGCCTTGTAAAGTCTACAATCTTCCGCAGCCCCACTTCATTTTCACCTGTTCCTGCCATTGTTATAGATTTTTACTCCGTTTCTTTTTTTTCTTTTTAAGAAGTTCTCCAGCCACCCGGTTTATATTTTTTTCATGGTCTATCAGTTCTTGCAGCAGGTTTCCTTTGTCATAACCGGGCTCATCGGGAGAATTTTCGTGCAGTGTTTTTAGCTCTCTTGGATTGCTGACAGTGGTTTGGGAAGTTTGCGATTTTTCAGGGATGGATTCTTCTTTTTTGGTTCCTGCAATTTTTGCTTCAATCCCGGCAATGCTGTATTGTTTTCCAATATCACTACCATTGAAGATGGATTTGGTCCTGTAATCAATAAAAGTGATACCGTAAATCAGACCCTCTTTATTCTGCCTCAACACCGTTTGTACCTGCTCCTTCAGTAAGGCATCAGTAAATTCTTTCAGGCTGCCCGGTGACTTTGCCAGGACCCAATCAATGCTGGCTTTTAATTTTCCTTTATCTGGTTGACGAAGCGTTTCATTGACCTGGAATTTTTTCTCCAGTACTGCCAGGGTGGGTTTACTGTATAAGCGACTGGCTTTAACCGGGACCCCGGTTTTGTTTCCCTTTTCATCGAGCAGGCAATACAAGAGGCCACCATTCCGCTGAATGATGCTATTTTCTCTGCCCCGGTCTGCCATGACATTGTATTGTTTCAGGATAGCATTAAGTTCAGCAAGCGATGTGTATTTATAACTAATTATGACCAGGTCCAGTACATTGGTAATGGAACGGATGGTTTCGGATTTTCCATATTGTACTTTTTGTACATCGAGGGGCCTTGTATTGATCAATTGTGCCTGTTTTTTATCACCCGCCCGGATCAACTTAAAATCCAGTTCGATTTCTTTCCTGGCTTTCTCGGACTGGTTGCGACCAATATTATAGGTATCAATTCGTTTTCCATCCGCCTGGATATTAGTGGTGACGATATGAATATGCGGATGGCCAGCATCGTGGTGTTCGTATACAAGATAGGGCTGGTTGCCAAATCCGATCTTCTCCATGTAGGACTGACCAATTTTAATCAGCTTTTCCCGGCTGAATTTTTCGGACGGATCAAAGTTGAGCGAGATATGGAGGGTATTGGATTTTTTAGATCGCTCATTGCGTGACTGCAGGTCGTGTAATCTTTCCAGTTTATCATGAAAATTCATCATCCCGGGCGACAATAAATATCCTTCCGAATGGATACATACCGCTTTGCCCTTCTGGCATTTTTGTTCATTATAATTCAGGGCCCTCTGCAAGCTATGCGGACTGGTTATTCTGACGACCATTGCCTGTGGATTTCATTTAACCGGGAGTAAATATTTTCAGCCAGGTGCAGGAAATTTTCATGCAATGTTTCGTGCCTTGTCAACCAACTTTTCACTTCTTCAATATGGTTCAGTGTATGCAGTTTTTTGACCGCCTGGTTGTAGTTGTTTCCGATAGCGTTCAGCTCTTTTTTAAGCAACAGCATTTCGGTTAAAAACTGGTCTGAAGATTCATTGCGGTACTTAATGAATACAGGCTTTTGCAAGAGTACATTTCTTGCGTATTCACTTAGTTTACGATAAGCACTTTTTAAAAAGTGACCCTCTATCTTTTCATATTCTGCAGGCTTCACCCGGAAGGAGATCCAGGATTTATTTTTTTGAGCTTCCATCACATTTCATTTTCACATTAACCTTGCTATTCATAAATCTTTTGCCGTACTCCCGCCGACTCCGGAGGCAAGGGAGCAAGATGCAATTGTGCAACAATTGAACATCTTGCCGGTTGCAGATACAGCAACCTGGGGCTTTATAAAGATATAACCTGGGTGGAACCAATAAAATACCTGATCAAATTTTGTGCAGGTGCCGGTATAACAGATAAAATAACTTTACCGGGTAAATATTTTTCTAACTAAAAATGTGAAGTATGAGTACTGCGGGAGCGAATGGAAAAAAAGAAAAGGCAACTGTTTTTGCCATGCTATTAAGCAGTCCGGGAATGGCTGATTCATGTAAGATTGTTTTACAGTTGTCCAGGCAAAATGTGTTGCTGTTGAGCCGGCTGATTGAAGCGGGTTTTTTATCCGGTAAAGCAGGGCATGAGGATGAGATATTAAGTGCATTACCGGAGACATCGGCAGAGGAGTTTAAGGAGATCCATGCGGAGTTGTTGAAAAAGTCAGGGCTTACTGATTTTTATGAAAAATTAAAGTCGCTGTAAAACAAATTTGCCTGCCACCCGGCAGGCAAATTTTATATGAATAATAAAGGGCTTATAGTAAGCCTTCATCTGCAAAAGAATAATACTCACCGTCAGTTATGATGAGGTGATCCAATACAGTGATATCCATCCACCGGGCTGCTTCTTTTATTTTCTGTGTCAGTTGTTCATCGGCCCTGCTGGGTTTGATACTGCCGGAAGGATGGTTATGGGCCATTACAATATTGACCGCATTTGCTTTGACGGCAGCTGCCAGTATGATCCTGGGATCAGCCACACAACCCGTAATACCACCACTTGCAATATCCATGACCCCTAGTACCTTATTGGCCCGGTTCAGGAATAACACTTTGAACTCTTCCAGCATTTCAATTTTGTCGGGGTTCCATAAACCCAGCAACAGCCTGTAAATATCCCTGGATGAACTGACCTGCGGACGTTGTGATGGTTTCACTTTTGATTTGTAGACCAGTTCCAGTTCTGCTACATAATACCAATCCGGTTTGCTGTTTTCCTTTTCCATAAAATTGTTTTTAGAAGTTCTGAAATTTATTATGGAACTATTCCCGGTTTTGGGCGATCAAGTCCGGGATGGCAACGGAATAAATGATGGCCTTGTGCGCAAGGGTTGTGTTTATGCCGGAATCTCCCGGACGCTCCAGAAGACCAAAACCGAACTTTGTGCAAGGATGAATTTCAAACCCTGCCAACTAATTTTCATTGAATGAACCATCCTCCGAAATCAACCCAAGCTGCCCCGCCCGTTTGATGGATCTGTCACGATATAGCTGGGCAGCTTCCCGGCCTGTTGCTGCCGGGAGTATTCAATTATTCCAACTGGTCACAGAGAGCTACTTTATTTCCTGCTTTTACCAGTTTGTTGAGGATGCTGTCTAATTCAGCAAAAGGGAAGTTGCAGGTATTTCCAATACCCGGAATAGTTTGAAGTCTATTGCCTGTTACCCGGTGAAGGATTCCGGCATCGTTATTAAAGGTTGTATAATCATCAGCGATCCTTAACAAGACTACGGCATCCGGGTATTTTTGTTTGATCGACTGAAAGGTTTTGAAATGCGTCGTATTGATAATTATTTTTTTCATGTGAAGCCTTTTGAATTTGAAAGAGGGGCGGCGAAGCCGCCCCGGTTGAGTCAGTTCAGTACTGTTGTTAAGTCACCCTGGAAGGCAGCCACACAAAGATTGAAAGCCTTTTGTGTCCGCAGTTGTGCAGTGCCACCGTATAAAAGGGATTTCAGTTTGGCTTCGCCGTCTCTGTAATGGCGTACATTCTGAAAATACCCGGTCACTGCATTGTAAGCACCAAACAAATTTCCTTTGGTGGTTTCTGTTTGCTGAGTGGGGCTGGTCTGTGCATATTCAAAAACGGAATTACAGATATTATTAAAGTTGGTGGATAATTCATCCCAGCGGCAGTTTTGAATATCATCCAGCACTTCTTTATTCGGTACTAATGCCAACCTGATCAACTGCTGTAATTGCTGGTCAGTAATTTTAACCTTTGTCCATTGGTTGAATAGCTGTTCCAGTTGCCCGGATAGCTGGTTAGATATGCCCATGACTTTATGGGCCTGTTCCAACCGGTCTTTGGCATTGGCGGTATGACGGATTTTAATAGCATTGGAAAAATTACGCAGGGCTGCATTCAGTGTATTATTACAAACAATGCGGACCGGTGTAAAGGCTGCGGTGATACTTCCAAATCCATCATGGGAGGTGGTAAGAAAAAGATACTGCTCAATCAAATCTTCCTGTCCTACTTTAATATACCCCGGTAATTTGGCGGTAATAAAAATCCGTTCACCTTTACCAAGTGCCCCGGCTGTTTCGTATTGGATACCATCTCCGCCAACGATGCTATCAAAGAAGCTGAAAGCGTCCCGGTTTTGTATGATCTCGTAATCCTTGCCGACCACTCCCAATACTTCACCGGTATCCGGGCGCATCGTAGCATGATGGCTTTTGATCCTTTTTGTAAAATCCATTGGCTGACCGTCTGCATTATAACAAGTGGTATAAATATCCTGTTTGACGACTTCATAATCGAGCCCTGCAAATTTTATTGCTTCTGCGCTGGTCGGATAGTCCTGCACGATCTGGCCGAGCCCGTGCCAGGCTTTTTCTTTCACGGAGAAAAAACTGTGTTGTCCAGTTTGTTCGTTTAGATGAATGTTATGTGCCATAATTGATTACCCAGCTTTAATTTCTATTCCGCAGGCGGTACTGCTGCGGTTTAATATTAAAATGGTAAATCCTCAATAGGTTCGGTAATGTCAGCGGGTTCGGGCAGGGCAGGGCTTGCCGGCTTTCCGTGCAGTTTGATACTGTTCACATGAAAGTTCAGGGTGCCTTTGGGTTCTCCTTTGGCGTTCATCCATGCGCTGACTGAAATACGTCCGGCCACTTCCACCAGCATTCCTTTTTTAATACTGGCTGCAATGGTTTCACTTCTCCAGTAAGAACAGCTCACATAAGTGGTGAACTGTTTCCACTCGTCAGCATCCTTAGGTTTGTACCTGTCATTAATGGCAATAGAGAAGTTCACGACTTTGTTACCACTCTTGGTTGTTGTAACCGTCGCATCTCCGGTCACTCTTCCTGTGATTTCCATAATTTTTAAATTTTACTGATGAAAAAAAATTGTTTTGTAAAAGAAAAAGGGAAAAAAGAAAGCCTGGGAATTATGCGGCTGCCCTGTCAGCAAAAAGGAAACGGAATAAATGGTGGCTTCAGTTCTGTGGATAGCTTTTGTTTATGCCGTAGTCTTTTTGCAGCATTAACAGCAATCAGAAAGCCGCATATCTTCGCTTTCGCATAGGGCCCCTTTTTTTACAAAACACGATCTAACCGGATATTTCTTTTTTCCTGATCTTGTTACATCCTGTCATTGGCCCGGAGGAACGATGGGCGAATGACAGGATGTGATTTGAAGGCATTGTATCCGAAGTATGAGGATAGTATGCCGTGAATCTGGTACTAGAGATGAACCGAACCATGAACGGAGCGTCGCAAGGAACGATGCCATGGAATACTGAAGCTGATACAATCAACAGATTAAGCAGCACGGGGGTCAATTTTGCCAAACATGATAAATGCAATTTGTTTATTGGTAAGATTTTGTTTGAAGAAAGAAGGCGCACTCCGGTCATACCGGGCGTTTTCCTGTTGCAACCATAATTTAAAAGATGATTTCGATTTTAACCGGCAGCAATCTTCGAAGACCTGCAGTTCATGTTCACTGAGCACGATCTCATCGTTGAATATCACTTTATATTTCCAGTCATAGTTTTTCCAGCGAATGAAATTTTCGGCGACCTGTTTACGAAGATCCAATTGGGGCTCCCTCTCAAAGGCCCGGGGTTTGATCTCCACCAGGAATGCCTCATTGCTGGTTTTATGACGAATCAAAAAATCAGGTGTGTAGTGCTTAATGCCGGTTCTCAAATAATCAGTCGGCATCAGCGTCCGCTGGTCATAGTAAATATGCAGGCGAGAGCGCATCAACGCATACTCTTCCCGGATCGAAATTGCATATTTGAGTTCGAGCAAAGAATCGAAACAGCAACCCCAATGCACAATTTTATGGGATTTGCCGTAACGAAAGGCGGGTCTTTGTGAGGTCTTTTGTGGTATCATATGCAGGTTAACGATCCAGGTTTATCAAATGATGGGCTGCTACCCTCGCGATATAGCGTGTATGTCCTGACTTGTCATAATAGGTGCGGTACTCCACCGAGCCTTCCACCATGACCTTACTGCCTTTCACGAATGATCTTTCTGCATACTCTGCGGTTGGGCCCCAGGCCACGACATCGTGCCATACGGTATGATAGCGTTTGGTGCCGTCCTGCTGTGTAGTATAGTGCGTGGCCATTCTCAGTTGTATTCTGCGATGACCGGTTGCCACCGTTGTTGCTGTAAGGTCTTTGCCAATGTAGCCGATGAGGCGGATGAGATTGTTTTGCATATTCTTTTTTTGAAATCAAAGTTGTGGCCCTGCCATTCCCAGAGAAGAATATTACCCGTGTATCTCCGGGAGTTACCCGTGTAAACACGGATAAAAATTTATTTGTACATTCATCCTATGCCAAGAAAACCTGTCCTTTGTCTTTATTGCGGGAAACCCATCAAATCGGGTAGAGCAGATAAAAAATTCTGTGATTCGGGTTGTAAGGATAGTTATAACAATGCACGAAAGGAGGGCGAGCGCGGCGAGATCAGGACCATCGACCTGGTACTAAAGAAAAACAGGAGGGTATTGAAGAAATTATATGATCCATCCAAACCGGATAAAAAGTTTAGCCGGGAAATGCTGATCCGGGAAGGTTTTGAATTTGGTTTTCTTACCCATGTGGCTGTAACCAAAACAAAGATGAATGAAATAGTTTTCTGTTATGATTATGGGTACCGGGAAATCAACGAAGATAATTTTCAACTATTCCCTTCTTTCTCGAAGATCCAGATCAAAGGCGGATATTCGATGAAAGTAAATTAAAGTTCTGCAAACCCAATTGCAGTAATGCGCCTTTTCCTTTTTGCTCCTTCTTTCTTTCTCACCTCAACGTAAGAATTAGTCTTTACACGTTTTATTGATAACGGGGACTGATCAATAATTCTGCTTTTGAAGACTAACACAGGTTTCTGGAAATTACCTTTAAAATCAGGGTAAAGGTCTGAAAAACAATTACTAATAAAATTAGCTTCACTTAGCTAAAAAAATTAGTAATCTTGCTGTTATGTACATCAATTGCAGGACTTATTTCAGCTTTCATTATGGCACTTTTTCGACCAGGGAGTTGGTGGAAAAAGCAGTGGAGCAGGGTGTGGCGGCGCTGGCACTGACCAATATTAACTCCACAGCTGATGTGTGGGAGTTTGTGAAGATCTGCCGGGAACACAAAGTGAAACCTGTTGTGGGTGCAGAGATCCGTAATAGTGACAAATTGCTGTATATCCTGATTGCGGCGAATAATAAGGGACTGGCCTGGATCAACCAGTTCTTGTCGGAACACCTGGTGGGGAAAAAGGATTTTCCCGAAGCTTCTGATAACCTGCAGCTGTTCGAGAACGGATGGGATGGATTTGTGATCTATCCGCCGGATGCGAAGCAATTAAGAAGTTTACGAATAAATGAACGGATCGGAGTGAAGCCAGGTGAGTTGACAAAACTGTACGGGAGTGAGTGGCGGGACTTTGAAGAGAAGTTCGTGATCCGTCAACCGGTCACGGTGCAAAACAAGACCTATCATTCGCTGCACCGGCTGCTGCGTGCCATTGATAAAAATATTTTGCTGTCACAACTGTCAAAGGATAGTGAATGCGGGGCGGATGAAATGTTTGTTTCGCCGGTGCAACTGCTTGAACGTTTTCAGCAGTACCCGTTCATGATCGCTAATACGTACCGGTTGATGGATGCCTGTAAAATCGAGATGGAGTTTCACAAGGACAAAACTAAGAAAACCTATACGGGTACAGCACAGGATGATAAAGTGCTGCTGGAAAAGTTAGCGATGGATGGACTACCCAGAAGGTATGGTAAGAATAATAAGGTTGCTGTTGAAAGAATAAGGAAGGAATTGAAAATTATCAATGACATGGGATTTAATTTTTATTTCCTGAGCAACTATGATATCGTACAACATGCTAAGTCCAGAGGTTTTTACCATGTGGGAAGAGGAAGCGGTGCCAATTCTATTGTTGCGTATTGCATGGGCATCACGGATGTTTGCCCGATCGAACTGAATTTATATTTTGAACGATTCCTCAATCCTGAACGAACGTCACCCCCTGATTTTGATATTGATTTCTCCCATACCGACCGGGACGAAGTGATGGATTATGTGTTCAAACGCTACGGCTCAGCGCATGTGTGCCTGGTGGGGAATTTCACCACCTACAAACATGACTCGGTCATTCGCGAACTCGGGAAGGTTTTCGGTTTACCTGATAAGGATATTAAAGAATTGCAACGAACGAACCTGGCCAGGGATGAATACCAGCGACTGGTCCTGCAATATGGAAAGTTGCTGAAAAATTTTCCGAATAATTGTTCCGTGCATGCCTGCGGAATGTTTATCTCCGAAGAACCCATCACGCATCATCTTGCCTTGTTTCTTCCGCCGAAGGGTATGGCTACTTCGCAACTCGATATGTATACGGCAGAAAATATAGGGTTGAATAAATATGATATTCTCAGTCAACGGGGACTCAGTCATATTAAAGAAGCACAGCGATTGATCAAAGAGAATTATGGCAGGGAGATCGATATCTATGATACCCGGAAATTCATGAAAGATAAACGGGTGAATGAACAAATTAAAAATGCGAATACCATTGGGTGCTTTTATATTGAATCGCCCGCGATGCGGCACCTGCTGCTAAAATTAAAGTGTGATGATTACCTGACACTGGTCGCTGCGAGTTCGATCATCCGTCCCGGTGTATCAGAATCGGGGATGATGCGGGAGTATATTAAACGTTATCATAACAGGAACGAGATCCATTACCTGCATGAAACTTTCCGGGAACATTTGTCCGAGACATTTGGTGTGATGGTATTCCAGGAAGATGTCATCAAAATTGCCCACTACTTTGCAGGGCTTTCACTCGGCGATGCGGATGTTTTAAGACGGGCCATGAATTCGGCGAAGTATATTGAGAACAGCAGTTTCGAGATCATTCAAAATAAATATTTCGCCAGCTGTGCAGGTAAGGGTCACAGCAGAGAACTGGCGGAGGAAGTATGGCGGCAGATGAAAAGTTTTGCGGGCTATAGTTTCTGCAAAGCACATTCGGCTTCCTTTGCGGTTGAAAGTTATATGTCCCTTTACCTGAAAACCTATTACCCCCGGGAATTCATGGTGGCGGTGATCAATAACGATGGTGGTTTTTATTCCACGGAACTTTATTTCATTGAACTGTTCAAGACGGGTATTGAAATTGAGAAATGCTGTGTGAATAACAGCGATGCATTCACGAACATTACCGATAAAGTGTATGTCGGGTTGCGGCATATCAGGGGCCTGAAAAGTGAAGTGATGCATTCGATCCTTGAAGAAAGAGACAGGAACGGGGTTTATTTAAGTTTAGCTGATTTTACAGAGCGGATCGATATGGGTATTAAAAATTTAGAATTGCTGATCCTCGTTGGTGCGTTCCGGTTCACAGGTAAAACCAAGAAACAATTATTATGGGAGGCGAATACGCTATTGAAAAACAAAGCTGTTACCGTTGCACAGTTGTTTCATGAACCCGTGAAGGAACTGATGCTACCCAACCTCACCGATCATCCCCTGGACGATATCTATGACCAGCTTGAAAATTGCGGCTTCCCGCTGGGTAATCCTTTCGCCCTGGTCAATGCTGACCCTTCCATGTTTGTGTATGCAAAGAATCTGATTAACTATGCCGGGAAGATTGTGAAGGTGCTGATCTATTTTATTACCAAAAAGCAAGTACCCACGAAAGGGGGGGAGGATATGTTCTTCGGCACCTTTATCGATGCGAACTTAGATTGGGTGGATACGGTGCATTTCCCACCCTCCGCCAAATTATTCCCCCTGGATAAAAGCGGTTTCTTTATCGCTACGGGGAAAGTTACTTTGGATTTTGGGGTGGTCAGCCTGGAAGTGACGCGGATGGAAACCGTAGAGTATAAATACAGACGTTATGCCGGGCTCTGAACGACATATCGCTCATATTGATATGGATAATTTCTTCGTGTCCATCGAACAACTGCGTAATTCAGCCCTGAAAGGAAAACCTGTTTTGATCGGCGGGAGCAATGACCGGGGTATTGTGGCCGCCTGCAGCGAGGAGGCCCGTCAATTTGGTATTCATACAGCGATGCCGATGCGGGTGGCGCAACGCCTTTGTAAATATGCCACGATCATCAAGGCGGATTTTGAAGCGTACAGTAAATTTTCTCATGTTGTTACTGAAATACTAAAGAGTGAAGTACCCTTACTGGAAAAATCAAATGTGGATGAATATTATATTGACCTGACAGGGATGGATAAATTCTTTGGCTGCAAAAAATTTACACATGAACTGATCCGGAAAGTCTATAAGGAATGCGGATTAAGTTCCAGTTTCGGATTGGCCAGTAATAAACTGGTCAGTAAAGTTGCCGCCGGTGAAGATAAACCCCGGGGGCAGTTGGAAATTCCTTTTGGTTTTGAAAAGCCCTTCCTGAACCCGCTCAGTATTACCAAGATTCCCGGTGTGGGTGAGCAGACAGCGTTTAAACTAATGAAGATGGGTGTTGAAACCATCAAGGTATTGAGTGAAGTGCCTGCTACTATTTTATGCGATGTACTCGGCAAAGTTGGTCATGAACTCTGGCGACGGGCTAACGGGATCGATGAATCACCGGTGGTTCCTTACCAGGAAGAGAAATCTATTTCGAAGGAACATGTATTTCAACAGGATACGATTGATATGCAATTATTAACGGCGGAGTTGGTTCGGATGACGGAATCCCTGGGCTTTGAACTGCGGACCCAAAAAAGATTAACCGGCTGCGTGGTATTGAAACTTCGCTACAGTGATGGTGATACACATACCCTGCAACGCAGCATCGCTTATTGTAACCAGGACCAGCAGTTGATAGCTGTTGCTAAAGAACTGTTTCAACAACTGTTTACCCGGAGGGTCCTGGTGCGGATGATCGGGATACGGTTCACGCACCTGATACCGGGCGTGTACCAGATTGACCTGTTTAGTGATGATAACGAAACAATAAAGCTGTACCAGCAGATCGATAGTATAAAGAAGCGGTTTGGGGAGGGATCGCTGGGAAGGGCTTCGGTAATTTAATTTTGCTAAAACTAAAATATTTAGTAAATTGGTACAAACAAAAATGTTGTGCTATGGCTACGAAAGAAATTGCAATGCCGGGATACCGGGTATTTGAATACCTGCTTGTACTGAACCCGCATTCCGAACTGAGCGATAAAATTGTGCAGATCCGGAAGGATTTTAATAAGGAGTACAGGATAAGCGGCGTCCCGGGAACGAGGGCGAACCTGGCACTGGTGAAGTTTGAACAACTCGAAATGATGGAACAAAAGATCATACAGAAATTACGTACCATCTCTATGGGCTATCCTCCCTTCAAAGTAGAAGTTAAAGATTTTGGCAGTTTTCCCAACCATACTATTTACCTGAATGTAATTTCAAAAGTGCCGATACAAAATTTAGTGAAGATGATCCGGACAGAAGCCAACCGGCTGCTAAAATTTGACCCGGATAAAAGCCCTCACTTTATGCTGGAACCACAGTTCACTATCGGTATGAAATTAAAACCCTGGCAATATGAGAAGGCCTGGCTTCATTATTCACATCAACATTTTACCGGGAGATTTATTGCCCGTGAAATGATCTTGTTGAAACGTTTGGTGGGAGAAAGGAACTGGATCGTGTCGAACCGTTTTCAATTTGAAAATTTGCCGGTGACTACGAAGCAGGGAGAATTATTTTAAAGGATTGTTTTCAATACGAACTCTACTTTCTTCGACAATTCCCGGTCCACCGCAGGAATATCCTTACCATCCCTGTTGGCGACCATCCACGCATTACCAACTTTTAGTAAATGGAAACGATATGCTTTTTTGTAATGTACATTCCAGGAGGTTGACAGGTTTTCCTCTTCGTCTTCTTCTTCCTCTTCAAATATCCATACGTTCACTACTTCATCGCCGACCTGTTCCCGGAACACGTACCAAAAGGCATCCGTATTGAGTCCGATGAAATGGTGTACATCATATTTGATAGCATCTGCATAAGCTGCCGACTCTGCACCGCGCAAGCCCTGCAGTTCTCCCTGCACCTCGTGAAAAACATCTTCGTATCCATCGTCAAACCGGACGCGGTAATGAAAGTCGCGGTCTTCGCCTTCATCTGCGAGTACGTATGCGCGTTGTTCCTTGCCTGCAACCACTACGGTAAAGTTGAAAATGTTCTGATCGATCATGCGTCAAATATACTAACTAAATTAGTAACTAAAATAATTCCATCTGGCCCTGCGGAGCAGGGGCTTCGGCACCGGGTATATCCAATGGTGGCAGCTCCGGATAGAAATGTTCCTTCCAGGGTTCATGTGAGCTGAGAAAATCTTTTGCGAGTGTGTAATAACTGATATCCTCCCAGGGTAATTGAAAGGATGCGATCTCCTGTACCCGCTGTTCTGATAGATTTCCGAAGAGCCATTCCCAGGCCAGGTCTTCAGTGAGCATCGTCGGCATGCGGTTCTTGCTGTTGTGGATATGCCCGGTGACCAGGTTTCCGCTGGTGGTGGTTAGTGCAGCGCTGTTGACAGTTTCACCTGTCTCTGCATCCGACCACTCCTGCCAGATGCCTGCGATGAAAAAATAATCTCTTCCTTTATACCCTACCCGGTATGGGTATTTCTTTGCTGTTTTGAGTGGTTCGCCTGTTCTTTTATTGAGTGGGAAAATATGTCTCCATTCGTAATAACCTGATGATATGAATAAACAACGGCGGTTGAGTGCGGCCGTGCGGTATACTTTCCCTTTCTTCACGATCTCTTCGGAAACCGCATTGAGGAAATTCAGTCCATCGACAAATTTCCCCCGCGGGTCTTTGTGCGGACGACGACCCTGGTTTACCTGTTCTCTTGTTTCCCAGAAGGGCCAGACCCCGGGATCGGGAATAAAACCCCATTCCATCGGCACGATCTCTATATCTTCTTTTCCTTCGACAGGTTTCACAATCGCGGTTACCCCGAAATCAAAACCATTGATCACATCGCGATCCATGAACTGGTAATTTGCTACCAGTTTCTCCAGGTGTTTTAACCGGATGTATTCGTCGCGGGTGACTTTCGTTCCATTGTAATAACACATCAGCTGTTTTCTTTTTTGCTAAGATAGTCTTCGATCAGATTACCGAGTGCTTCTGCTTCTTTTTGTCTTCCTTCCGGGATGGAGGTCCAGAAAACTTTTTTGTCCGCATTCCTGGCCCTGGCAACAATCAACTGTGGCCGGGGACTGCTGAACACGATCCTGTAAGCTGTGAATTTGGGAATATCCAGTTCATACACTTTCATGGTGACACTGTTGAGTTGTAATTCAAATGGCTTTCTTTCACTCATCGGTCAATTCCTTTTGCTGCTAAAGTTAAGCGGACTTGGCGAACAGGCAGCATTCATCCACCTGAATGAACCAGGGGATTGTGACATGTTCTCTTAACGCAGTATCGTTTCCAAAAATATAAGGCGGCCTTTTGCATCAAAACCTTCCAGTATTAATTTCAATTCCTTCAGTCCACTCTCATTCCTGAATGTCAGTGTCCATTCGGTTTGGTCTTCGCTTAACAGGATGTCCGACTGCCAGTGTACCGTATTGCGATGTGTTTGCGGGTTCGTTGTATTTTCCCGGTCATTACCCGGTGCTATATAGAACTGTCTGGTGATACTGTAGCCCTTATACAAGATATAACTGAGGTCCGTTGATTTTTCCGGCATTGCAACCCTGTCCTTTGTGTAAATAGCAATGACTCCCCCCGGCCCGCTGCTGCCGGCACCTACAAAACCCGGCTCATAGAATTTCAATAAAGCAACGTCCTGCATCCGGATCGTTTTTAAGAAATCAGGATCTGCGGGTACCTCGTTCAAAAATAATCCTACCACAAATTTTTTACCTGCTGTGTTGCCGAATTTTTTCATGTACTCGTCCACATTCCCTTTCGTTTCCTTCTCCACCTGTGATAATGAAAATTCCTTGCCCTGGGTGAGGCTGAAATTCCTCCTGTTGACAAATTTGCCTTCCTGGATCTCTACCTGCTTTATATTGTTCCGGATATAATCAAACACATTGATCGTCTTGTCTGTAACCGGTTCATTGATATTATCAATATTCACTTTTCCCATGGCGCGGAATACACCACTCGCATATTTTTCATTGACGATCTCCACCGGTCTTTTGGATGACTTTGTTTCAATGATGACCGGTGATAATTCTTTGACCTTTTCCAATTCCGCTTTTGCTTCATTAAAGTTCTTTACTAAAAGATTGGTTTTGTTATCAGGATATCCTGATGGCCATCGCGGACCCCGTTTGTTACCCGGCAGCGGTTGGATCCCTTCGCGCAGCACCGCATCTTCCCGGGCCTGGTCAAGCACAATATCTACGGCTTTTTCTTTTCCCTGGTCGGTGCTGTAACTGTATTCGATCTTTGTTCTCCCGTACACCAATATCGAGTCCACCCTGAATTTACCTTCTTTATCAACGGGTACCTGGAAACTGCTGTTGTTGTTTTGTTCCGATTCTATGAAGAGCAACAAATTTCCTTTGCCCGCCTGCTGCTTTGTTTTTTTATCGAGGACCTGTCCTGTAAGCGTTACCAGGTAATTATCTGTATAACGGTTGGGTGGTTGCCCGGGGTTCATTATATCCTTCCAATCATACCCTTTCCAGCCATGTGTAAGCAGGAGGTTGTCCAATGCCTTTACTGCGGAATCGGAATGATCATTCATATAATACCAGGGATCATCAACATATTCCCGTACATCGTCCGTGAGCAAAAATGAAGTGATCATGTTTTCTTTTACCGGATCGGGTGATAAGGCTTTGTCCACGATACTCACCGAAAGGCTCCGCTGAACGGGATCCCTGAAACGGAGTACAAGGGTGTTTTCTTTTCCTGGTTCCCGGGAGAAATTGATCTTTTCCACCAGTGGAGTATCGTCGTATTCCGCATTGTTCACAAAACACAGTCTTTCTGCAACCGGTACCCGGTCCTTATTGAGAACGGTGAAGCGGAGCAACCCTGAAGGCATACTGTCTGTTAGTAAATGACCAACCACCGAGGGAAAATTATCGAAAGTGATTTCATTCTCGTAAACGATCTCCTGGCCGAGTTCCACCACGACCCATACTTTATCGAACAAGTCTTTGTCCTTCCTGCTCCTGGATACCTGGAATTTTTTTCCACCTTTTTCCGGCTCCACCCGGATGCTGACCCCTGTTGGTCTTACACCCGGTAACGGGACAATTGATTCCTGCCCGTTATGATTTATGACTGCCACATATTTTTTCCCGGGGACCGGCCGGAACTGAAATCTCCCGATCCCTTCCCTGAATGTTTTGAAGGAGCAGATGGTTGTTCCGTCCTCAGCGCGTATGAAGCCTTCGATGTTTTGTGGCGTGCCGTTAAGGTCCGTTGCTTCGAAGGCGATCACAGACAAATGTTCTTCGATCAAATTTCCCCCCTCAGGAAAGAATCGGATGTTGAGACCTTCTTTATTTTGATTGGTACCGGGAATCTCTGCTGTTGTTGCCTGCGCAGGATTGAATATATAGAGGGGTTTATAGTAATCCATCTCCCGGACCTGGTTCAGCATCCCGGGTGTTATTGCCCGTAACCTGTACTGTCCCTGTGCCAGGGAGTCCGGCAAAATTATCTGCCCGCTTGCTGTTGCCCCCACCACCGGGTATTTTTGCTGTGCCAGTATATTGCCATCAGCACTGATCAATTGTATATGAATATTATTACTTAATAAACTGGGTTGACGCTGATTAAAAAGATAGGCTTTGAACCAGATCGTTTCCCCGGCCACATAAAGTTCCCGGTCACAGTGCAGGTAAATTTTTTCGCCGGGCCGTGCCAGGACAAAGTTTTTGAATTCATCTTCCGGGGATTGTGCATTCAGCAAGTTCGTAGTCAGCAAGCATACTATTAACCATGTTTTCGAACCCGTAAGCTGTAAAGCAAATTGCCGTTTCATATTTTATGGGATTATCATCCAGGATATTTAACCCGTAGTTAAGAGATTACCCTAAAGATGCTGAATCCTTAAAATTTCAAGTGCAGTTTACCAGAAAAAATATGGCTATCGCATCAATCCGTTGACATAAAAGCCGGTTTGGTATATATTATTTTTAATGGGAGAGGGCTGGCTCAATGGCTGGAGAGTTTATATCCCGCTTTAAGCTTTGTTGATTTATATCCCTTACTATTCATTAGTCAGATACTACCAGCATACACGGGGTTTGTAGACCATACCCTGCAGTTAATTGAATTTGTTTCCTGCTAACCAGCACACTTAGTAATTTGTCTGTGCCGTTCCCGAACGGTTGAATAGCAATATCCGGGCATCATGTATTTATTTGTTCAAATTGATACTATAAAATCATCTCCCTTATGCGGCGTTTCCCTTTTATAAATGTTAAGCAATCAATCCTTTTATTACGGTTTTTAACCGCTGCAATCTTTATTTTACATGCCGTATTCCGTATTATATATTCAACAAGCGGTCAATTTGCGGATTTTTTGAATAGTAAAGGTTTGCTTTTCGGGTTACAAATCGTATGGCTGATCACCATCTTTGAAATTGCAGGCGGCCTTTTACTGATTGCCGGAAAGTATGTTCAATTGATCGCTGCAGGATTCATTCTTCTCCTGCTTACAGGAATTGTGCTCATTCATTTTTCGCTGGGATGGTTTGTGGGTGAACATGGAACCGGGGGGTGTGAATACAGTGTCATTCTTATCGGGTGCCTGCTTGTTATTGCCGCCAGTCACCGGGAAAATTCTTCAGTTCACAACATTACACAGGTTTAGTCGCCCGGGGTATCTTTATTTTCTGCTGATCTTTCCAACATTACCAGTATAAAGCATATTATCAGAAATACATTGTATTCCATACCTCCGCTGGTTGGGCCTACAACAAACCAGCCCGCTTTTGCATGTATAAGTATGATACCGGCTGTTAATTCAATTATAAAGAAAACAGCCGCTAATTTTTCCAGCCTGCCGATGAGTATACAGGTTGCGCCGGTTATTTCTAACAGGGTAATTGCCCAGGCAAGAGCCAGACCGGCTGGAAAACCTTCAGCCGTTAAATAGGAACCAAATTCCGGGACCGTCCCCGAAACAAGGGTTGTCATACCATGGGCCATCATCAGTAATGCCAGCACCTTCTTTAAGATAGAAAAGACACTTTTACTCGTCATTTTTTGTTTTTTCAGGACAAGATATAGTTCGGCACTTTTATGTGTCTTATTAATCTACCAAGTACATACATTAGATGGCGGAAATGATCTTGCGTTGTATAAGCAGTAAATACAATCCAACCGATATTCTATTTTTGGAATTTCAGGGGCCGGTTAATGAGTTGCAGGCTGTAGTTCGTAGACGATAACTGTCATTTGGTGACTAAATTCAAATATTCGTATACTTTTGGCGATTTTTATAGCATGAACCGCCGGTTGTTGTTACATATTCTTTTCTGGATCATTTATATATTGTTTGAATCCTATCTGGAATATTCCTGGATCAGTGTTAAGTATACCCAACTCGGCTTCCTTCAACATTGCAAAATGGCATTTGGCGGAGAGGTTATAATCTGCCTGGCTAAGATTCCCTTAAGTTATTTTGTAATCAGGCAGCTCAATCATTTCAACGCCAACTCCAGCCCCCTATACCGGATAATTCTGTTTACCCTGGCCGGCTTTGTCCTTTCCATACTCCTCTACCGTGTTATCGTTTATTACTGGATTCTTCCTTACATCTATATGGGATTGTATGGCCCCCAGCCATTATTCGGATTTGAGCAAAATGTAAATGCTTTTCTTGACCTTGTTTTTTGCTGCATGATCGTCGTAGCTGCGAAGCAATACCGGCTTGCTGAATCTTCCCGAAAAAAGGCCGATATGCTTTCTAAAGAAAGACTGGAGGCGGAGTTGAAATTTCTCCGTGCACAGACCAACCCGCATTTTTTATTTAATACCCTGAATAATATTTATGCACTGGCACGGAAAAAATCTGATCTTACTGCTGATGCAGTGATGCGACTTTCAAAGCTGCTGCGTTTTATGTTGTATGAATCCGGCAACGGACTTATCTCGATTGCTAATGAAGTAAAGGTGCTGAATGATTATATTGAGCTGGAAAAAATCAGGTACAATAACCGTCTGAAGATCCAACTGATCCAAAGTATCGACAATGAACAGCAGTCTATCATTCCCCTGATCCTGTTGCCTTTCGTGGACAATGCCTTTAAACACGGTGCCAGCGAATCCCGGTTCGATTCCTTTATTGATATCTATATTGAAGTTAAAAAAGGGCAGTTACTATTTATTGTTAAGAATTCAAAGGAGGATGATGGCCGGACCGATCTTGTTGAAAGTATCGGGCTTGGAAATGTGCAACGTCAACTGCAATTAGTATACCCCGAGCATGATCTGAAGATCGAAAAAAGAAGCGATACCTTTACTATTACTCTTACCATTAACCTTTTATTGTATGCAACAGTTTAAGTGCCTGATCGTGGAAGATGAGCCCCTGGCTGCTGAAGTACTGCAGGATTATATTGCACAGGTGCCCTTTCTGTCCCTCGCAGGTACCTGTGAAGATGCTATCTATGCTATGGATTTCCTGGGAAAGCAAGAGGTTGATCTTGTGTTCCTTGATATCCATCTTCCTAAATTAAAGGGGCTTGATTTTTTAAAAACGCTGAAAAGCCCGCCCGCTGTTATCGTTACCACCGCCTACCATGAATACGCGCTCCAGGGATATGAATTTAATATAACAGATTACCTGCTGAAGCCTGTTGAGTTCACCCGCTTCCTGACTGCTGTTAATAAGATCAGGAACAGCGGCACCAGGGTCAGTAACTCTCCGACAACACCGGCAGAGAGAAAAAGTTATTTCTTTAATGCCAATAAAAAGAAGGTAAAAATCTTTTTTGACGAAATACTTTATGTTGAAAGCCTGCGTGAGTATATCCGGATTGTAACAAAGAGCAAGTCCGTGATTACAAAATTACCTCTGGGGCAGATCGAGGAGCTTCTTTCCGATGGCAGTTTTATAAGGGTTCACCGTTCCTTTATCGTTTCCATCAATAAAATTGATGTTTTTTCAACAACGGATGTCGAAATCAATGGGAAGCAGATACCTGTTGGTCGTCATTTTAAGGATAGCCTGCTGTTGGCCCTTGGAAGCGGGGAGCAATAAAAAGGCAACAGTAAATAATCCGAAATCCCCCATTGCAGGTCTACGAACTGCCGTTTCCGATGTACCAAGTTGCATTTGATGTGCATTTTATTTTGATTTCAATATTTGTTGCTGTTGGTACCTGTTAACGTGTTGTCTGTTGAATTTGCTGAATTGCAAAGCATCATGCTGATAATTTCAGGAATCTGTATATGTGTTAATTAAACAGGTTACGAGATTATTCAACTAAATGCTTAATTCAATGAGAAAACTATTTTGTTTATTCCTGCTGTCTATTTCCTTATTAGCAGCAGGTCAAAATCGTACCATTTCCGGTACGGTGACCGATGAAAAGGGCGACCCATTGCCCGGGGCATCTGTAAGGATCAAATCTACCCGTACAGGTGTTGCGGCCGATAATAACGGCCAGTTCCGCATCCAGGCTAAAACAGGCGATGTGCTTATTGTGTCTGGTGCCGGTTTAAAAGAAACCGAAGGGACGATCGGTGCCGGCAACACTATTACTATTGCTGTAACAAGAGATGTGATCTCCGGAACTGAAGTGGTGGTAACATCTTTGGGTGTTAGCCGCCAGTCAAAGGAGATCGGTTACTCTACTGCTAAAGTAAAAGCGTCAGAGTTGACACAGGCTAAAGTGGTAAACCTGCAGAATGGTTTGACCGGTAAAGTATCTGGTTTGAATGTTCAGACAGTAAACAGTGGTGTATTTGGTGATACAAGGATAACCCTTCGTGGTATCCGTTCTTTGACTGGTAATAACCAGCCGATGCTGATTGTAGATGGTGTGCCTATTTCATTAGGTTACCTGAATTCAATCAACCCCAATGATATCACTGATGTAACAATCCTGAAATCAGCTTCTTCTACTGCTATATATGGTCCAGATGGTGCCAATGGAGCAATCGTGGTAACTACCAAAAGAGGCAGCCGTACCAAACCTTCTGTAAGTGTGGGTCATACCGTACAGATTGAAAGGGTATCTTATATGCCTGAACTGCAAACACAATTTGGTTCTGGTTCTTCGGTAGATGCTTTTGGATATGGTGTGTATGATCCTGTAGAGAACCAGGGTTATGGCGACGCATTTGATGGATCCATCCGCCAGATCGGCCGCGACGGCCCTAATGGCGAAAAATACCTGGTTTCTTATGAAGCCCGTCCGGATGAAAAAAGAAAATTCTGGAATACTGGGATCACCAACCAGACAGATGTTTCTTTTTCTACCGGCGATTTTTATATGAGTGCTCAGAATGTACTGATCCAGGGGATCATGCCAAAAGATATCAACCGCAGGATCTCTTTACGTATGAATGCTACTAAAGAGTATGGAAGGTTCAAAGCTTCTTATAACCTGAACTACACAAAAGGTAATTATGATGTGACTGCCGGTTCCAACTTCGGTAACGGTCGTGACTTCACCGTATACTGGAACCTGATCAACAGCCCGATGCAGATTCCTCATACAAGATTCAAAGATTGGAGAAACGATTATTTCTCCAGCCCGGATGGTTATTTTAATGACTATTATTCTAATCCTTACTGGGCCATAGACAATTTCAGAAATGTAGGCCGCAGCGAAGACATCTTCGGTAACGTGGAATTCAATCTGAAAGCAACTAACTGGCTGAATTTTACTTACCGTTTAGGAGCTACTGTTTCTAATGGCACCTTTAAAGCTACCCAGGGGGCTTTAACATATGGCCAGTTTGCCAAAACAAGTGGTAAAAGCATTGCTCAATCAGGTGACCTTGTAGCCGAAGTTGTAGATGGCTCTTCCACTTCCAGTCGTGTTAACTCTGAATTATTTGCCACTGCCCGTAAGAGTTTTGGTGATTTCAAATTAGAAGCATTGGTTGGTCAGTCATTCCGCGAAACAAATGCTAAAAATATAAACGTATCCAGTGACAACCTGACCTTCCCAACTTTGTTCAATATCATCGGTCGTAAAGGTGAGCCGGGAGCTTCTGAAAGTAATTCTAAAACAAGGTTACAGCGCTTCTTTGGTAAATTATCATTGAACTACAATGGTTGGGCTTTTGCTGAAGTAACCGGTAGCTATGATATTGACAGC
>JAEUVP010000009.1 GCA_016786805.1 Chitinophagaceae bacterium
ATCAAACTAAGATTTGATACTTCGTGGACCTATGCACCGGCACCGGAAAGTAAAAGTGCGGCGACCATCAATAAGCAATATGACCTGTTCATTGATGGTAAATGGCAGCAACCGTTGAGTAAAAAATATTTCGGCACCATCAACCCGGCCAATGAAGAAAAACTGAGCGAAGTGGCCGATGCCAATGCTGCTGATGTGGACAAAGCAGTCAAAGCAGCAAGATCTGCTTATGATAAAGTGTGGAAGAAGATGCCGGCTAAAGAACGGGCTAAGTATATTTTCCGCATAGCGAGAATGGTACAGGAAAAAGCAAGGGAACTCGCCATCATCGAAACACTGGATGGCGGTAAACCCATCCGGGAGAGCCGCGACTTTGATGTACCCACCGCTGCCAATCATTTCTTTTACTATGCAGGCTGGGCTGATAAATTAGAATATGCTTTCCCGAATCGCCGGACAGAACCTCTCGGAGTTGCCGGGCAGATCATTCCCTGGAATTTTCCTTTATTAATGGCCGCCTGGAAAATTGCACCAGCTTTGGCAACGGGTAATACAGTTGTATTAAAACCGGCGGAGACAACACCCCTGACTGCATTGAAATTGGCAGAAATAATCCAGGAAGCAGATCTACCACCTGGTGTGGTAAATATATTAACCGGTGCCGGGGCTACAGGTGCTGCTATCGTTAACCATCCCGATATCAATAAAATTGCTTTCACAGGATCAACAGAAGTGGGCAAGATCATTCAACGGGCAATTGCCGGTACGAATAAAAAAGTCACCCTGGAACTGGGCGGTAAAGCCGCCAATATCATTTTTGAAGATGCCCCGATTGACCAGGCTGTTGAAGGAGTGATCAATGGTATCTTTTTTAACCAGGGCCATGTTTGCTGCGCCGGTTCAAGATTATATGTGCAAGAATCGATTGCTAAAGAAGTGATACGGAAATTAAAAGACCGGTTGGAATCGTTGATCCTTGGTGATCCGCTGGATAAGAATACCGATATCGGGGCGATCAATTCCAAAGCCCAGTTAGAAACGATCAGGAAATACATCAGTATAGGTAAAAAAGAAGGTGCAGAGATGTATGAGAGCAGTTGCCGCCTGCCGGGCAAAGGCTTCTTTTGTCGCCCCACCCTTTTTACCAATGTGGCACAAAGCAACCGCATAGCGCAGGAAGAGATCTTCGGACCGGTATTATCTGTCCTCACCTTCCGGACAGATGATGAAGTGATTGAAAAAGCCAATAACTCACCATATGGGTTGAGTGCCGGTGTGTGGACGGATAAAGGATCTAAGATCTTTAATATGACCAAACGAATGAGAGCAGGTGTGGTATGGGCCAACACTTTCAACAAGTTTGATCCCACTTCACCATTTGGTGGTTATAAAGAAAGTGGGTTTGGAAGAGAGGGAGGATTGCATGGGCTTCTTCCTTACTTAAATCTTATTAATTAAATCAGGTACAAAAAATAAAGATGGAGAAAGCAATAAAAAAATCTTCGTTGCAAATAAGTGAGAATGGTTTGAAAAAAACTATTTCTTCCAAACGTCTTGAAGTACTAAAGACCTATAAAATCTATATCGGTGGGC
>JAEUVP010000532.1 GCA_016786805.1 Chitinophagaceae bacterium
GGCAACATAGAAGTTGTTGTATTGTGAGAACTTGCCTTTCAGCAGTTCAATCACTTCGTTTTTTTGATCTTTTGTCATGATAAAGAGTTTAAATCACTTTTATGATTAGTGAACAAATGCTTTTGCGTCAATAGCGATACCCGGGCTCATTGAGCTGGCCATGCTGATTCCCCTGACGTAAATACCTTTTGCAGAGGATGGTTTTGCTTTGATGATCGCATTGATCAGCTCCTGGCTGTTCTCCACGATTTTCTCAGGGGCAAAACTTATACGACCGATAGAAGCATGGATGATACCTACTTTATCAACCTTGAAAGCGATCTTACCACCTTTTACATCATTGATAGCATTGGCCACATCGTTGGTAACGGTGCCTGTCTTGGGGTTTGGCATCAGGTTACGTGGGCCCAACACTTTACCCAGCTTACCGATCTTAGGCATTACAGAGGGAGTAGCGATGATAACATCAACATCTACCCAACCGCCTTCGATCTTTGTAACAAACTCATCGAGTCCAACAAAGTCAGCGCCGGCAGCTTTTGCTTCAGCTTCTTTATCAGGTGTGCAAAGCACCAATACTTTTTTTGTTTTACCAGTTCCGTGCGGAAGTGTTACGGTGCCACGGATAGCCTGGTCAGCTTTTTTGGGATCAACGCCCAAACGGATATGCAGATCCACAGAAGCATCAAATTTGCAGGTGGTGATTTGTTTCACCAGTGCAGATGCATCTTTTAATGAATAGGCTTTGTTTGCGTCAACTTTTGTATCAGCAACCTTTCTTTTTTTACTAATGAATGCCATTGTAATTCGTTTTTGGATTCAAGAATTAATTTTCCCACGGAGCTTTACCTTCTACATTCAAGCCCATGCTACGAGCAGTACCGGCTACCATTTTCATGGCGCTTTCAATGGTAAAGCAATTGAGGTCAGGCATTTTGTCTTCGGCGATAGCCTTTACCTGTTCCCAGTTTACTTTACCAACTTTAGCACGGTTGCTTTCTTTGGAACCCTTTTGAATCTTAGCGGCTTCCATCAGCTGAACGGCTGCGGGAGGTGTTTTGATGATAAAATCAAAACTCTTGTCAGTATAAACAGTGATTAATACGGGAAGAACTTTCCCTGGTTTGTCCTGCGTCCTGGCGTTGAACTGCTTACAGAATTCCATGATATTAATACCCTTGGAACCCAGCGCTGGACCGATCGGAGGTGCGGGGTTGGCCTGGCCACCCTTGCACTGCAGCTTTACAAAGCCGCTGATTTCTTTTGCCATTTTTAAAACTTTTTTGGTGTTAACGACCTTTCTTTCAGTAGTTTAAACTGATCTACTTGGTCTCCCAATCCGCCAGTCGGCGGATTCCTTTCCCGTATTACCGGGATCAAAAAGAACTAATTGGGGCGGCAAAGGTAAGGGCAAATACCCGATGGGCAAAGGGTTTCAGGTTTTTTTTTCTGTCTTCAGTCTCTTTTGACTGGGTCTACTATTACGCATCTTTCTCTTTCTTTTTCTTCCATTTCTTGAAATCCAGGTAATCCAGGAAATAGATCACTTTTAGGGACAGATTGTTATTCTGTGGCGCATCAACCGTACGGCCAAAGTTTTTAAAGTAACGGTACCCGATCTCCCGGTCAAACATAAACGACTGATCCTTCCAGACAATATTGATGAAACTGCCCGGCGCAAACTGCAGGGTATAAACCGCATCAATATTGAAAATATTGTAGTTCTGATTGATCAATGGAAGAGTGGTATGAGAAGTTGGCTTAAGTACTCCGGAAGTCTGTAGATCGTATAACTCTTTTACATGCACTTTACTCCAATAGTGTCTGGCCCTTAATGTGATACCTGATTTGTTATTGAAACTGTACTTGAAGGAAACCACATTGTCAACCGTCTTCCTGTCACGGCGGGAGAAGAGGATATCACTAACGATGATCTGGTTTCCATTTTCGTCGGTAGGGTTATAAAAACCAGCATCGTTTTTAACCGGGTTATAATTCAACGACTGGCTGATTGAAAACCTGTCGCTGAAACGATACCGGTGAAAAATACTGATCTCGTGATTGGGGCTTGTAAAAAGATCCAGCTTCCGTATCCCGACAAAATAGTTGAAGCTTACATAATACTTCTTTGTAAAATTAGTTTCCACCCAGGGATTGAATTGAAGTCTTGTCGGAGTTTTGAATGAATACCCCTGGCTACGGGGTTCATAAAAATCGTTACCCCTTGTTGAATAACCCACAAACATTCCCATCCACCAAAGATTCTTAAACTGAATGTTTGCATTCACATTGGTATTAAAGCTTTGAAATTTTCCGTCCACAAATTGTCCGGGTATTTTTTTATACAGGGCACTGTAATTAGCATTGTAATTAACCTGTATCCTGTTATACCATTTGGTAGGCTTCAGCCAACGATAACCCGTCCAGAAATAATGATCGATATAATTGTTATTAAACAGGATGCCCATATCATTGATATCATATTTTTCATCTGCTAATTCCTGCGCTAACTGAAAGTTCCATCGCCCCCCTGTTTTCCCAAATCCCAGGTTTTGCGAGTATCCGCTAATAGTATTATCCTTAAACAGCAACTGGCTTACTGAGAATTTACCATTCCAGTTATACGTATTCTTTTTATTATTGAAGTCAAATAAAGCTGCACTCACATTTGCATCGTAATCGCCGCCGCTCCGCAAAGTGTTTGTATTGATAAAAGAAACAGAAGAGTTGTTTTTCAGTGTTTGATCAAACACAATGATATTATAATTGGTTAATGGACCCGTTTCGGCTTTCCTTGTTTCTTTCGTAACACTGTTCTCAATGGTTGCATACATGGGTTTTGTAATGGCATTGAAAACACCCAAACCAAAGCCTTTCTTGGTACGGCCAGATACTTTTGTTGCGTTTATCAATTTAGACTCGAGGGGGTTCTTTTTTACTTCTTCATCTGACCCCAGGTTAATACTATATGCATTGAGCGGTTGCCCTCCTATCCGTCTTGAATAAAACAGATTGCCTTTGCTGAATAACTCAGTACCTTCTGTAAAAAAGGATCGGTTCTCATTAAACTTAACTTCAAACGGAGTGAGGTTCAGCACCTGGTTATCACTCTGTACCTGGCCGAAATCAGGAATCAGGGTCATATCAAGAGTGAAAGCATCGCTGATGCCATACTTTACATCCATACCCCCATTTACTGATGATGTTACGTTCTTTACACCTGCCGTATTGTTTGGATAGTGATTAATATAAGTGGAGAAATAAGGAGAGAATTGCAAACGAACCGGTGCCACTATTTTCTCAATACCTGTCCACTCACCAGCCTGGTTCAAAAAACCATTCACTTTTGGGTCAACGGGATTCCACATGAACTGGCGGCCCACTTTTTTCCTGTTACGGGTTATGTTCAAACCCCAGGCCTGGTTCTCTTTACTAACAAAACGTATCGCAGAGTGGGGTATACGCATTTCAAAGGTCCAGCCATCGGATACAATTTTTGCCTCGCCATCCCAAACAGCATTCCACGATCCGTCTTCTCCAACTGTATTGGAGTATTTCGCATCGAACTGTTCTCCTAAAGGTGTAATATAAAATCCAAAACCATTGATCTTGTCTTTGTAGGTGTCGAAAATGACACCAACGTAGTCGTTTACACCGATCACATCCCTTCCAACAAGTTCTTTGGATACACTGTCCTTAGATTTTTCATGGCAATAGCCAGCGATATAGATGGACGTGTTATCATACAGCAGGTATATTTCGGTACGTGTATCAGCATCCTCAATAGCGCCAAAGTTTGGACGCCATTCTACAAACTGGGTGGCGGGTGTGGCCTCTTTCCAGGCCGCCTCCTCCAGGTTTCCATCGATCTTAAAAGTGGCCGTTGTCCTTTTGGCGGGTAATGTTTTAGGAATTGGTTGCTGTGCGATGGCAGCTGAGCTTATCAGCATGGCTGCACAGTATTGCAGGACATGTTTTCTCTTCATGTTACGGGTTGTTGGTTTAGGCTTAATTGGTCAACAGTTGCACTACGAAGGTATACGTACGAACAAGCGATAATGTTACCGCTCATCAAAACAAAATGCGGGTTAGCACTAAAAAAAGATGGTTTAAGAAAGCCTTAACAGAACAGGCAAAAAAAATCCCGCTAAAAGCGGGACCAATTTTTTATATCGAAGCAGGTGATCAGCTAATCTTTTCTACCTGCATATAATTCAGTTCAACAGGAGTTGAACGTCCGAATATCTTCACAGTAACTTTGAGTTTCTTTTTCTCATCATTTACTTCTTCAATAACACCATTAAAGTCATTGAAAGGACCTTCAATGATCTTGATAGTTTCACCAACAATGAACGGCTCACTCATGCTGACACCACCCGCTTCCGCCATTTCATCCATTTTACCCAGCATCTTATTCACTTCTGCCTTACGAAGAGCTATGGGGTTTTCTTTACCCAGGAAATGAATAACGTTGGTGGTATTTTTAATAATATCGCGGAGATCATCACTGAGTTTACCATCTGTAATTTCTATCATTACATAGCCTGGGTAATAGTTTCTTTCCCGAACCACTTTCTTTCCATTCGCCACCTTGTATACTTTCTCAACAGGAAGAAATACCTGCTTAACGATCTCACTCCAGCCACCACGTGATATTTCTTTATCCAGGTATTCTTTTACCTTACGTTCCTTACCGCTTACCACACGAAGCACAAACCACTTCGTTTCCTGCTGTTGTGCATCCTGTGTCTTTACTGCTTCTTCCATCTTACTTAAATTAATAAGGTAACATTTTATAAATCTGCTTCAGGACACCACCTGCTCCAAAATCCATCAGGGAAACAAGCGCAGTGATCACCAGGGTGGCTACCAGTACAATCATAGTTGATTGTTGCAATTGTGCCCAGGTAGGCCAACTCACTTTCTCCATCAATTCCTTGTAAGAATCACGGAAGTAATTACCAATTTTAATCATAACAATTAATTTTCAAATTGTGCCAGGCAAAATGACTTTCATTTGCTTTGGCATTTAATCAGCACGGGCACTAGGATTCGAACCCAGATCAAAGGTTTTGGAGACCCGTATGCTACCGTTGCACCATGCCCGTATAACTTTTGGACCCGTATCCCGCCAACGGCGGGACCATGCCCTTAGAAAGCTAAAAGCTATTCCGTGTTACCGAAACAGCTTTTAGCATATGTTGTAAAGATATAAATCTTTATCTGTAAAGCCTAACGGCTCGTAGCTAAAAGCCCGTAGCTCGTAGCTTACCTTACTTCAATATCTCAGTCACCTGACCTGCACCTACTGTACGGCCACCTTCCCGAATTGCAAATTTCAGACCTTTCTCCATTGCGATCGGCTGGATCAGTTTCACAGTGATTGAAGTATTATCACCAGGCATAACCATTTCAGTACCTGGAGCCAGTTCAACCTCACCAGTCACGTCCGTAGTACGGAAGTAGAACTGAGGACGGTATTTCTGGAAGAACGGAGTGTGACGTCCACCTTCATCTTTGCTTAATACGTAAACCTCTCCTTTGAATTCAGTGTGCGGAGTGATAGAGCCTGGCTTACAGATAACCATCCCACGACGGATCTGAGTTTTCTCAATACCGCGAAGCAATAAACCTGCGTTATCACCAGCTTCACCTTCGTCCAGTAATTTGCGGAACATTTCCACACCTGTACAAGTTGAGTTAAGAGGAGCATCCATCAGACCAACGATCTCAACAGCTTCACCTACTTTAATACGACCTCTTTCAATACGACCGGTAGCAACTGTACCACGACCTGTGATAGAGAATACGTCTTCCACAGACATCAGGAACGGAAGATCAACCGGGCGGGGAGGTAATGGGATATATTTATCAACTGCATCCATTAATTCAGTGATAGCGCCGATCCATTTTTCTTCACCAGCTAAAGCACCGGTAGCAGAACCTTTGATGATCGGGGTGTTATCTCCGTCAAAGCCACGCTTAGTCAGCTCATCACGGATCTCCATTTCTACGAGGTCAAGCAATTCAGGATCGTCAACCAGGTCAACTTTATTCATAAATACCACCATGGTAGGCACACCTACCTGACGGGCCAAAAGAATGTGCTCTTTAGTTTGTGGCATAGGACCATCTGTAGCAGCAACCACCAGGATAGCTCCGTCCATCTGGGCCGCACCAGTGATCATGTTTTTCACATAGTCAGCGTGACCGGGACAGTCAACGTGAGCATAGTGACGGGTGTCAGTCTGGTACTCAACGTGAGCTGTATTAATGGTGATACCCCTTTCTTTTTCTTCAGGAGCTCCATCAATATCATCATATTTTTTTGCTGTCGCCAGGCCTCTTTTAGAAAGAACTTCTGTAATTGCGGCAGTCAATGTGGTCTTACCATGGTCAACGTGACCAATCGTACCAATGTTTACGTGGGGTTTGTCCCTCTTAAAGGTCTCTTTTGACATTGTTATGTGTTTTTAAAGTTGTGTTTTACTAATTTTTGTTTCCTATAATGAAACCAACAGTACTACTACTATCAGCTTTTCTTGCGTCGCACTCTTCACCGTCTTGTCCACTATTCACCGGCCGCCGGTAAACCCGGTAACCAGTATTGAGCCGTTAAAGGGAATTGAACCCTTGACCTCTTCCTTACCAAGGAAGTGCTCTGCCACTGAGCTACAACGGCTTTTCCACTGCCGTCGCAGGCAGTAATCTTAAGAGCGGGAGACGAGGCTCGAACTCGCCACCTATAGCTTGGAAGGCTATCGCTCTACCAAATGAGCTACTCCCGCTGGTAACTTTTCAGTTAAACAAAGAACTAAGGTGGGCAAGGATGGATTCGAACCACCGAACTCCGAAGAGGACAGATTTACAGTCTGTTGCCGTTGGCCACTTGGCTACTTGCCCATTGCCAATCGGCAATTGCCAATTGTCAACTGAGCCACCTGCCAGAATCGAACTGGCGACCTACTGATTACAAATCAGTTGCTCTACCAGCTGAGCTAAGGTGGCATTTTCAAACATCCGCCCGGCTGGATAACATAGGCGGAATAAACAATAAAGAGCTACCCCCAAATTTTGGGAAGGCAAAGGTAAGGGAATTTAGATATTGCAAAAATTTTGCTACGGGATTTTTTTGTTTGTTTTCAACTGGTTGTGAATAAATGCAGGAAATCTTCACTACCCTCTCAAAATACCTGACTGTTTTAAAAAGTTGCTGCACTTATTGCAATAGGTTTCACCATTATCAAGGTTCATTTCCCCCCCTGCATCTTTCATAATACAGGGATCATTGGGGCAATGAGGTAAAGAATACGTATGACCCAGTTCATGCATAGCCAGTATGACCATCCTGTTAATAAAATGCTCCCGGTTTCTTATTTTTTTGATTGGACGGAAAGATGATATCACACAAGCTTCCCCGGGGCAATACCCCAGTCCCATTATTCCCCAATTACCATGCGACTTTTTGGTAGTGGAAATATCTTTTGGGGTTATGCCCAGTATTTTCCCGTAACCGCCTGCATTACACTGCTTCAGGAAAACCAGCAGGCTGTCGGCCACATAACGCTGACGGGGTTTGTAAAATGCAGACCCGGGAACGGGTTTTTCTTCTAACAATATAATTGAAGCATGCAATCTCTTTTCAAGACCGGATTGTATCTCCCGGATCATTTTTTTATCCGTGGCAGCAAATGGTAAAATAGCAATGCTATGCTGTACTTTGATTATTCCGGTAACCTTATCCCGCGGCTCACCAGAGCAGGAAAATAATAACAGAAATATGTAAAAAAGGGAATAACGCATTCCCCTTTTATTCCAAAATAACAGATAAGTAACCCATAAAAAAAGACCCCGCTGGTGGGCGGGGTCTTGTAATTTTTTAAGCGGCCTGCTTTTGTTTTTTTCGTTTTATCTGGTTAACGATGGATTCAAAGGCATCGTCAAAAGATGTTTCAAATGATTTACTGGTTGATTTGACAAAAAATTCCTGGCGGGGTACGTGTACTCTGATCTCTGCGATCTTGTCTTTGATGGTATGAACCACATTGTCAAGTTTCAGATACACACTTACTTTGATGATGCGGTCGTGAAAAGTATTGAGCTTTTCTAATTTACGGTTGACATACTCTACCAACCGGCTGTCCGCATCGAATCGAACAGTCTGAATGTTTACGTTCATAGTAATCGCAATTTTTAACTGTGAAACAATAAATAAAGAACTTTTTAAAAGTACATTTCTTACATAAGCTTGCAGTTAATGTTCATTTTAAAGTTACACAATTGAACGGGTAAGACAAACAAATTATTGCCAAAATTTTATTGTTTAAGTGGAAATATCTCAGGCTTTCGGGTGGGCCTTTTTATGTACATCCTTCAGCTTTTCGATGGTATTATGCGTGTAAACCTGCGTGGAGGCAAGGCTGCTGTGCCCCAGCAGTTCTTTAACAGCATTCAGGTCAGCGCCGCCGTTCATCAGGTGGGTGGCAAAAGTATGACGAAGGATATGTGGACTTTTTTTGTCAAGCGTTTTAATATCCCCCAGGTACTGTTTAACCAGCAGGTAGGCATATTTGGGATACATTCTCTTCCCCTTTGCAGTAACCAGCAAAACTTCATCAGTATTCTCAAATTCCTTCTTTTTCCAGTGCTGGTAATCCCTGATAATGACAATTACTTCTTTACTGACGGGGATGATCCTCTCCTTATTCCCCTTGCCCAGCACCTTGATCTGTGACCGTCCCAGGTCAAGCTGCTTTTCTTTCAGGTTGATCAACTCACTCAATCGCATGCCTGTTGTGTAAAACAAGGTCAGCAGCATTTTTGCATTCAGCGTTTTCCAGTCTTCTGTCAGCCCGGCCAGGGACTGAAGCAGTTCCTTAGTATCCTGTTCCTTTATAAATACCGGGAGCCGTTTACCAATTTTCGGAGCAATAATATTTGCCGTTGGTGACACCTCCAATTTGCCAGTCTTCAACTGGTATTTAAAAAAAGACCTGAGGGTGGATATCTTCCGGTTGATGGATTTGGAGCTCATCTCTGCATCTTTCAGACCCGCCAGCCAACTGCGGATGAAACCTGCGGTTATTTCTTGTAAGGAAAGTTTCCCGAATTGCAGGTCGAGGTAGTCAAAAAAAGCACTGAGATCGTTTTGATAAGAAGTAACGGTATGAACAGAATACCTTTTTTCAAATTTCAGGTAATCTATAAAGGACTGGATCTGTTCGGGAGTAGATGACATAAAAAAAGATAGCTACAAAGCTATAAAACTTTGCAGCTATCTCCTATTATCGGAAAAGGCTAACGAATTAACCCTCTATTTTGCCGCTGGCTATGTTCTGTTTGTAGATTGCCTTCAGCACCTGGCCTCTGCGTTTTACAGATGGCTTGGTGAAACTCTGACGTTCACGCAACTGGAGCAATACTTTAGATTTTTCAAACTTCTTTTTGTACTTCTTCAGCGCTTTGTCAATGTTTTCGCAATCTTTTGAATCAATAATTAACATGGTATATACCTCCCTGGTATTTTTTTTAGAGTCGCAAAGATATAGGGAAAAGTTCGAAATAGGAAGATTCCAGGCTTTAAAAGTTTGTTCCCCCATTTCGGGTTATTCTAAAACCGCCAATAACAGCTAATTTGCAGCCATGTTTACTGGAATAATCGAGACTATTGGCACTGTTAAAGAGGTCATATCCAACGGATCCAATAAGACATTTTGGATAGAATCGGCCCTTTCGTCTGAGCTAAAAATTGATCAAAGTGTGAGCCATAGCGGGGTTTGCCTGACCGTTGAAGAAACCAGGGATAATAGCCATCGTGTCACGGCCATTGACGAGACCCTGCAAAAAACAGATCTTGGAAAATGGACTGCCGGCAGCCTTGTTAATATAGAAAGATGCCTGCCGGTTAACGGGCGGCTGGACGGTCATTTTGTACAGGGACATGCGGATACCCCCGGCACCTGCCTCAAACGGAAAGAAAAAGAAGGGAGCTGGGAGTTTGAATTTGCATTCCCTGGGAAATTTTCAGAACTGATCATTGAAAAAGGCTCTATAGCTGTGAATGGTATCAGTCTCACTGTTTTTAATGTCAAAAATAAGAGCTTTACTGTTGCTATCATTCCTTTCACGTTCGAGCACACAAACATTCATACCATTCATAAAGGGGACACCGTAAATCTCGAATTTGACCTCCTGGGTAAGTATCTGCTGAGAAGATTATCTTTGAAAGAGAAATAACTAACCCATTTCTCCCCTGCATGACAGCTGTTACTGCAAACAGGTCTTATTATCCTGCCTTAGACGGCCTCCGGGGCATGGCTATCCTGCTGGTGGTGCTTTATCACAATTTCGGTTTCATTCAACAGTCTTATTTTGGTTGGCTCGGCGTTGATCTTTTCTTTGTACTCTCTGGCTTCCTGATCACAGATATATTAATGAATGCGGTGGGCAAACCCAATTTCCTGCGCAATTTTTACATGCGCCGGGTGCTGCGGATATTCCCCTTATACTACCTGAGCCTTATTATCTTCCTTTTTATACTGCCGGTCTTTACGTCCCCAACCATACAATGGGATTATTATACCAACAACCAGTTTTTCCTGTGGACCTACCTCCAAAACTGGTTATATATTTTTAAAGACCCTAACAATGCTCATATACTGAATCACTATTGGTCATTAGCGGTGGAAGAACAGTTCTATATTTTCTGGCCGCTGGTGATTCTTT
The DNA here is from genome assembly GCA_016786805.1 of Chitinophagaceae bacterium. GTDB lineage: Bacteria > Bacteroidota > Bacteroidia > Chitinophagales > Chitinophagaceae > CADEDV01. The sequence continues at coordinate 10,726 of JAEUVP010000532.1, forward strand.
TACTGAAAAAACCGAAGTATCTGTTGATTTTTATATGTACGCTTTTATCACTGGTCATTTTGTTCCGATTTGGACTGTGGATCTACAAAATTGAGAACCTTGCCTATTACAATCTTTATACCTTCACCCGTATTGATGGTATTTGCATTGGCTGCCTTGTTGCCTTATTAAAACACATGAATTTTGAATTCATCAAAAAGAATACAGCAATCATAGTCCTGAGCTTCGCAGCAATTAATTTCCTCTTCTATTTCATCAATCGTTTCTACTCTTTCTCGTTTCCATATACAGGCCTGGTAGGTTACAGCACTTTTGCCATGATGTTTGGCCTATTGGTGTATGAAGCGGTTAACAGGGAAACAAAGATTATCAACTTTATCTTTAATATCCCTTTACTCAAATTTTTTGGACGTATCTCCTATTCATTTTACATATTTCACTGGCCTGTATACCTGGTTATGAATAGTTATTTACTGGATATGGTGAAGAAAAAAATACCCGGCATAGGAGCTCAACTGACTATTTCCATAACCGCAGCCGGCTGTGCAATTCTGCTGAGCTGGCTCAGTTATCATTATTTTGAAAGCTATTTTCTTAAACTCAAAACAAAGTACAGCGACTGACTCGTCTGCAGGCATTTCATAATAAAAAAACTGCATTGTATCTTTAAACCAGCCCATGCAAAAGAATGTAACTATACTGTGCCCTTTATTTAATGACGGAGAATCGCTTAACCGGCTCTTGACCGAACTGGCAAGAACATTTTCTCATCTCAAAGATTATCGTTTCCGTATTTTAATTGTAAATGATGGCTCAACGGAAGAATTGAAAATTACCACAAGTACATTTTTTCCTATGCAGGTCTTGCAACTGCAACGGAATATCGGGCACCAGAAAGCTTTGGCAATTGGGTTAGCGTATATTAAAGAGAACATGAGCTGTGATAGGGTACTGATCATGGATACAGATGGCGAAGACCGGCCTGAAGATGCCCTTGAATTATTGCTAGCTGCAGAGAAAAAAAATAATGATATAATTTTTGCCCACCGTAGTTCCCGCCGGGAAGACCTCCTGTTCAAATTATTTTACTGGCTTTATAAAATCAGTTTCAGGTTGTTGACCGGTCGGAGAATATCCTTTGGTAATTTTATGATCATGCCTAAAGCATCGCTTGATAAAATTGTTTACTATAGCGAAATATGGAGCCACCTTGCCGGGGGAATTTTAAAATCAGGGCTGGCTTATTCAACTATACAAACGCATAAAGGCATCCGCTATGCCGGGCAATCAAAAATGAACTTCAGTAAATTGTTATTGCTGGGGCTGGGAGCTATCTCGGTATTCATGGAGATCATTGCAGGCCGCCTGCTGATTTTCTCCTGCTGTCTCATAGGTTTTTCTCTACTGATCATTCTTACCCTGCTTGGAGTTAAAACATTCACTACATTAGCCATTCCGGGCTGGACATCCACCGTTATATCATCTATGCTTATTGTGCTGCTCCAGAGTTTCCTGCTGTCTCTTGTTACTTTGTTCCTGTATTTCTCATCTGAGTCCCAAAGAAAATTTGTGCCAGCCCATCACTATAAAGATTATACGGGTGCCGTTGAAACAATCACTGCATGAGTACAGAATACAAATACCCGGGGGAAGAATTACAGCTTTTTGAAACAGCTACCAATTGGAAAAACTATTTTGCCAGCCACATATCATCATACCTGACAGGAAAGGTGCTGGAAGTTGGGGCCGGTATCGGAGGAACAACACTTTTACTAAATAAAGACAAAGCTGATAACTGGTTGCTATTAGAGCCTGATGAAACAATGCAACTAATACTTCAACAAAAAATAAAAGACAAGCTGCTCCCCTCAAATTGTAAAGCTGTACAAGGAACACTTGATTCGCTAGATAAGAATGAGAGGTTCGATTGTATCATTTATATAGATGTGCTTGAGCATATAGAAAACGATGCAGCTGAACTAAAAAAAGCAACTGATCTCCTGGCTCCGGGAGGTTTTCTTATCATCCTATCTCCTGCTTTCCAGTTTTTATTCAGCCCTTTTGACAAAGCAATTGGCCACTACCGGAGATATAACCGGAAAACATTGTCAGCAATTCGGCCAGCTTCTTTAACACGGAAAAAAATGGTCTATCTTGACTCGGTCGGTTTTTTTGCTTCGTTACTGAATAAACTGCTATTACGGCAATCTTACCCTGCAAAAAGGCAGGTTCAGGTGTGGGATCAATTGATGATCCCGGTTTCCAGGATCACGGATCGGATTTTCTTTTATTCCTTTGGAAAAAGTATTTTGGCGGTCTGGAAGAAACAATAATATGCAAAAGATCAGTACTTTTTTCTTAACCCGGAAGCATTACCTGCTTTTACTGCTGATCACTCTCATTGCTTACTGGCCGCTGACCTTTCACATATTCAGTCTCAAGAATGATGCTTTAGTTTATTTTCTTCCTTATCGCTACCATATCAGTGAAGCAATACAAAACGGCCATTTCCCCTGGTGGAACCCCTACCTGTACACAGGCCTTCCCTTACACAGTGATATACAAAGCGGGGCATGGAATCCTGTTGTCATATTCATTTCTCTTTTCACACGGTATAACCTTGCAGTCCTGCAATGGGAACTGCTATTCTATTTGTTTATTGCTGCCGTAGGGATGTTTAAGCTGGTAAAAGAGTTTAATAATAGTGTAACAACGGCCGTCATCGCAGCCACTGCTTATCTATGTTGTGGTTTTATGACCGACAGCGGTTCCATCATTCCCTGGATCACGAGCGCAGCTTATCTTCCTTTTGTTTTTCTCTATTTCTTCCGCCTGTTAAATAATCCCAAACTAAACACTGCCCTAAAGTTATCTCTTGCACTTAGCTTATTACTCACAGCAGGCTATCCCAGTTTTTTTATCTATTGCCTTTATATACTTCTTATTGGATTTATTATCTGGCAGATCCGTCACTATAAAGAGAAGTCATTTAAACCCCTTTTTTTATTCTCAGGTATTACCGTGCTTATTTTCTTTCTTATTATCAGTCCTGCTGTTTTATCCTGGTGGGATTTTTTTGGATATTATGAGAGAGGAAGCGGGGCCAGTCTTGAAAGAATACAAACCAATGCATTTCCTCCTTTCAGCAGCATATCTTATTTTTTACCTTCTGCTGTATCCAGGAGTCATTCCTTACTGCAAACCGACCTTACGGCAAGGAATGCATCTACAGGAATATTTATGCTTCTTTTCTTCCTGCTGGCCCTGTCTGGAAAACTGAAGCCTGTTTATAAATTTATTGGTGGCCTGATCTTCTTTTCTTTTCTTTTCAGCCTGGGTGATGCTACGCCTATAAGAGAATGGTGCCATCATTTCCTGCCGTTTATGAATTCATTCAGGCATCCGGCTTCCATGCGGATATTCACAACAATAGGGATTATATTAATAGCGGCTCCTGCATTGAATATATTCCTTGCAACGAAAGATGCCGGAACTAAAAAGATTAAAATAATTACTTCTGCAATTATCAGCTTGCTTTTGGGAATTCTAACTTATTACCTGTTTAAAAGTGGCCTGCCTCAACTCACAGCCCCGGAGAAAGGAAAAGCCTTTCTTGACAAACTCAGCTTTGCCGATATGGCGGTTATACAAGGGAGCATTCAAATTGTATTTATCAGCGTATTCCTTTGGGCCGTTTGGAAGGATTGGAAGAAATATATCCCGGCCCTGGTTATCACTAACACCATTATCTTCTGCTGGATGGCTTTACCTTTTACTTTTATCTCACAGGTTAAGACATCAGTTGTCGATCACTATATAGCTTCATTTCCCACTGGTTATCCACTCCCGGATATATCAAAACCTATACTGACAGCCAGTTCTGATTCATCAACCGCATCTCCATTAGGGCAAGAAAAATTCTATAGTAAAATAATCAGTATACAGGATCATATTATCACACCTACTATCAACACCAGGTATATCAATTTCCTTAAAGACACCCTGCTGAGAAAGGCATTGAACAACTACCCTTTCGCCTATTTTTCTGACAGCACTATTTTGTCAACAGTAAAACTTCCGAACAGCGGAAGAATAGTTTTATTTGAACGTATTGGCAGGGTAATGGAAATTAATGCCCATATAACGGGTACCGTCTCCGTTGTAAAGTTTGAACCCAACAAGATTGAATTAGAAATTACTGCCAGTAGTAATGGGCTGCTAAATCTCTTCCAGCAATATCACCACGGCTGGCGGGCTTTTGAAGATAATGTTGAAATACCTGTTTATTGTACCAACCGGGCATTTACCAGCGTACCAGTATCGGCAGGAAAACATACTATACAATTCAAATTCGAACCCCATGATTATATCCGGGTTGCTGTATATGTTTCGTCATTTACCCTGCTGCTGATTTCTATATTCTTTATCTTACAGCTTGTTAAAAAGAAAACATCCGAATGAATCCAAGATCAAGAAACTGGTTATTTGCCTTGTTGCTGACGGCACCAATGCTTGTTTTCTTTCTTGGCTATCTTTTTAATCATTCCAATGACCTGGCGCCAACCGGTTTTATACAACATGACAATGTATCGTATGTGGCTTATGCCAAACAGTATCTTGACAGTGACAAGGCTGGTATTTTCTACAGCAACCCCTTTAATGATGCCGATGATTATCAACCTATATATTTTCAAACACAGACAATACTTTTTGCAGCCCTTTTAAAAGCAGGTATTCCGCCTGGCTGGATTTTGATCCCTTTTACACTGATCTGTTCGCTTATTTGTTTCCGGTTACTTATTTCCATATATGATCATTTATTTACTGGTAAAAAATACAGGGCGATCAGCATCTGGCTATTTGCCTGGGGCGGCGGGTTATTGACTCTCTCCGGTTTTTTTGCACAACTGATTTATGGATCTTCAACTGTTAACAGTATATTCTTTCTTGATCCCGGATCAGGCTGGTGGGGGTTGAATTTCGGAAGGGCTTTATTTTTTTCTTGCGAAGCTTACTATCATGTATTATTTCTGGGAGTGATCTATTGCCTGCTAAAAAAAAAATGGGCAGGAGTACTGGCGATATCAGCCATTCTTTCAATATCACATCCTTTTACTGGTATTGAGCTTTTAGGCATCGCAAGTGCCTGGTTACTGGCCGAAAAAATAGTATTCAAAAATAAAAATATTCCTGCCTGGCTTGTTATTGGCGAGTTACTAATATTGCTCTTTCACATATTTTATTACCTGTATTATCTTAATCAATTTGATGATCACCGTTCCGTAAATGAACAATATGCCCTGAATTGGCGGCTTCGTTTTTTTAGTATTATACCTGCTTATTGCATCACAGGCCTGTTAGCTTTGCTGAGCGTTTGGAAAATAAATAAACCAGGGAAGTTTTTTTCACAGAGTCAAAACCGTTTATTCCTGCTCTGGTTCCTTGTAGCATTCAGCTTTGCTAATCATGAGATGGTAATAAAACCAATGCAACCCCTGCATTTTACCAGGGGTTATATCTGGACGTCTTTATTTATTCTGGGAATACCGGCTTTACATTACCTCCTTAGCAAATTAACTACATCAGTTTTCCAAAAATTCATTCTTGGATCATTTGTGTTACTCTTCTTTTCTGACAACCTGGTATGGATATATAGCCAGTCCAGTGCGAGGGCGACCTCTCCGTCTGCTTCTTATTTGAATTCTGAACAAGAAGAAATATTTGCACTGCTAAAAAAGCATACGACAAACCAATCCTTAATTATCGGCGCAGATGAACTGATCCCTTACATGAGTACTGTTTACACAAGTGCCTACCCCTGGCTCTCTCATCCTTTTACCACGCCCCATGTTGCTCAAAAGAAAGCAGCGCTTTCCCGCTTTATTGAATCCGGCGAAACTGATCCATCCTGGAAAGGAAGAGATTTGATCTTTGTGATTGATAAAAAAGACAGCTTAGCAGTAAAAAGAGCATCAATGCTTTCTTTCCCCGCTACAACTCTGGCAGAAACAGTTTCTTATAAAATACTTGAGGCGGTACTACGCTGAATGCTTATTCTGTTATACTCTTGCCCTTCATGGCTGTTGATATGGCATGGTCCATTAATCGTTCTGCATAAGGTCTTGATAACTCATTCAGCTTTTCAATAGCAGCCTGTATGGCGTCTTTATCAGCCGAAGACATTTTTTGTTCCAGGTCCTTCATCGAGGCTTCGGTAAGGTTTACTTCTTCCGGCAGCAAAAACCCTTTGTTCTTTTCCACAAACTGTCTTGTCGTATCTAATATCTGCCGGGCTTCTGTCTGCGCCTCCACTAATGCCCTTGTTTTAATATCTTCCTTTGCATGAGTAATTGAATCCAGCAGCATCTTTTCTACTTCTTCATCCGTCAACCCATATTGAGGTTTTACTTCAATAGTCTGTTCTACACCGCTACGCAGTTCTTTTGCTTTAACCACTAAGATACCATCAGCGTTCACCAGGAAGGATATCTCCACCTTGGGCAAACCTGCCGGCATCCCGGGAATACCGGTGAGATTAAACTCTGCTAATTTCCGATTATCTTTTACCAGGTCTCTCTCCCCCTGGTAAACCGATATTCTCATGCCAGGCTGACCATCTTTCTGCGTGGTATATTGCCTGCCTGCCTTTGAAGGTATCTTAGAATTACGGGGGATCAATACATCCATTAATCCACCCATCGTTTCAATTCCTAAGGAGAGTGGCGTAATATCCAGCAATAAAAAATCTTTGTTGTTGCCGGCTAGAATATCTGCTTGTACAGCTGCTCCCAAAGCCACCACTTCATCCGGGTTTAATGAATCATGTAAGGCCCTGCCGAAAAATTCAGCCACTGATTTTTTTACCAGTGGTACTCTTGTAGAGCCGCCTACCATCACCACTTCGTCGATATCAGTTATACTTAGCTGCGCATCTTGCATGGCATTTTTACAACACTGTATCGTCCTGTCAACAAATGGTTTTGCCAGTTTTTCAAATTCTTCCCTGGTCAGCACCAGTTCTTCCCCGGCCATGCTGCCTTTAAATTCAGGAGTGGAAGAAAGTTGTTTTTTGGCTTCTTCGGCCAGCAAGCGTAGTTCTTGTGCAATGTTCTTATTGGTGTTTAATTCTTCATCTGTCAGGCCCAGTTTTGCAGACCAGTATTGTGCAATAGCCCTGTCAAAATCATCCCCACCCAGGTACGTATCCCCATTGGTTGACAATACTTCAAATATTCCACCAGTAATTTTCAGCACAGAAATATCGAAAGTTCCGCCACCCAGGTCATATACAGCTATTGTCTTTGTCTCATCATTTCTGAGACCCAAGCCATACGCCAAACTCGCTGCTGTTGGCTCATTCACAATCCGCAATACATCAAGACCCGCTAAACGGCCAGCATCCCTGGTGGCCTGTCGTTGCGCATCATTGAAATAAGCTGGAACCGTGATCACGGCTTTGGTCACCGGAGTTTTCAGAATATGCTCTGCCCTCGCTTTTAATTCTTTCAGAATATAGGACGATAATTCTATCGGCGAATAAAAGCTATCACCAACCTGCACTTTCACCAGGCTCTCACTGTTATCATCAATTACTTTGTAGGTGAAAAAAGAAGAATAATCCCTTACATCATTATAGGATTTGCCCATCAGCCTTTTGACAGAGAAAATAGTATTGTGTGGCTCTGCCACAAGATACTTTTTAGCCTCATCCCCCACAGAAACCAACCCGGCTTCCCCAAAATGAATGACTGAAGGAACCAGCGCATTGCCATCATGTTCTTTCAGGACCACCGGCTTCCTGCTTTCCGGATGAATGATTGCCACCAGGCTGTTCGTTGTTCCCAGGTCGATACCTACGATCATTTCTTGCTGCTGCAAACTCCCGGTTGCTATATTAATTCCAATCTTTGCCATAGACTTTTTTTGAACGAACAGCAAAAATAGCAATTCGTGGCTGCTTTGGTTTACGAATAAAGAAAAGGGCTGCACAAGGCAGCCCATATTTTGAATTTAAAAATCTCTTTTTTAGCGCATCAGGTACATTTTACCGTATCCCTTATTGAAATATTTATCCGTATTATCACCTTCAGCTTTATATTTATCAAGTGACTTACCATTCAGGTTGGTGATCACCCGGTACAGATAAATACCATTCGCCAGTTTCTGGCCATATTCATCCGTTCCATCCCATTTGAATTCGGTGATATTCCTTCCGATATGTAATGGTCCTAATTCATCCTTTGTTATCTCCCTGACAATCTTACCGGTGATGGTCATTACCTGGATCCGGATATTCTGGGGCACTTCACTGCCGGTTATCGTAAATACAAACGCAGTAGAAGTAGTAAACGGATTCGGGTAATTAAGCATATTGGAGATCATCGGCTTATTGATCACCTGGAACGCCACCCTGTATTCTATATTACCGGCTGCATTATCACTCCTGTCTTTTCCGGAAACGATCAGTTCATAATCTCCATCAACCAGGAAGTGGGGCTTAAAATTGATTGTAGCAGTATTGTCCGTATTGGGTGCCTGCCCGGCCGGGGTAAACTGCAGGGTATCACTGTTAAACTGGAACTGCCTGATACTTCCATCCGGGAACCTGACAGAAACTTTCGCCAGGCTATTGTCGTCCAGGATCATCCATTTTGCTTCGTCTTTCAGCTTAACTATAATATCTGGTTTTGATGAAACGATATCCCTGTTCAGTATATGAACCCCGTCAAAGGTTACATCCAGTAATGGATTAAGGCTATCCGGTCTTACGTAAAAATCACGGAACGTGAAATTATTGAAGTGATATTGCTCAGGTTGGTCCTCATCCGGGTTCACTTCCACGTATAGTGTATTTTTCCCGGGAAGATTATGGGTTTGTATAGTGGTTCCTATATGTAATGTATCATTAGGGCTCACCGTAAGTAATGGTTTTCTTCTTGGCACCGGAATAATATTAGCTATATTATTTCTGTCCGTAATAACCATTTTTATTTTGAGACTGTCAAAATCAGCATCACTTATATTCTTGAAGGCAACCTTATAGTCCAAAGGCTCTCCTATATCAACAGTATCTCTTGTAGTAAAGAATAAGTTAGGGGCCACAGCGCCTTCGGGTATAGGGTCATAGGTCAGTCGCCAGTATCTTAATTGGTATGCTGTATAATGAATTGAGTCAACATTCCGCATCCGCAAACGCAGGTATGGATATTCAACTGCATCAATTGCTGAGATATCATAATCCTGCTGACTGAGCTGAAGAGAAGTGTATAAAGTATTCTCTGTGCCATCAAGTCTTACACCAACCACATCAATGGATGGTGCATCTCCCGGTGTAACATCCGGTACAGCAGAACCTCTCCAGAATAACTGCTTCCATGCTTTGGCACGACCAAAAAGAGGTGAGTATATATAGCCCAATGTATCTGGTGAAGGGCAATCCACTGATAATGTCGGATTATCATAGACTCCATCCCCTACCATCCATTTGGGAGTAAAGGAAGGATCATTCTTCCGGTATACAAGTCCGAATGGCCTTGCCCTGTAGAAAGAATCAATACCTGCGAAGCCTGCATTTCTTAAATAATGGTACAATGATTGGCCCGGACCGTATAAAGCTTCATCAGCCGCCCAATCTGTAGCATAAGCAACCGGGAAAGCCGGGTAATCTCCAGGATACAAGGTGAAGTTTTTAACGACTACATAATAGCCATCCGGGATACTGTCACGCATAAAGTTCATGATCTTTCTCCTGCTTGCAGTATCTGTGTACCGGAATTCAAAACTATATGGACGGTTATTAATAAATAAAGGGGAAGTACTTCCGTATAGGCCCTGGCCAAGCGAACTTGGATTTGCTGGTTCACCTCCATACGAATGAGGAACTACCACCTGGTTTCTCCAAGGGTGAAATGTAACCGGGTGCACCACATTGAAAACTAATGAAGAGAACCAATTGGTGAGCCTTACTAAAGGCTCCCCGTTAAAGGAGGTGGTCAAAGACCCTTCCTGCGTTGATCCGCTGGTAGCATATGTGCCCATCCTCAGGAAGATATTATTCATTGACTCATTGAACTTCCACAATCGTGAAGCAGAATCAATCGACATCCTGGTCAGTTCTGACTTGGTATGCTGATAAAAATGCGACTGGTTAAACCCGGCATCACTATTCGGCAAATAAATAAAGGAAGCGTTATTCCAAATCCGCTCACCAGTAGCAGGTGTTGGGGATACTCTCCAGTAATAGACGGTACTGTCTGTAAATGTGAGTACCGGATCAAAAGAAATAAGACCACCGGCTGAATTAATAGTACGGGTAGCTTTAAGCGGAGAATTAAACAATGTTGTCGTATCTATCTCCATCTTATACTCCTGCACTGCATTGAACGGATTAGCAGTGGATACATGTAATTTGATATTCTGCCGGTTTACAATAGCATAATTATAGGGGTAGATTGGCCTTGCTTCATTTTCGAAAATGAAAAACTCTTTAGTGATCCCATTGTTCGTTTCATATAGTTCATCCACCACATTGTCGGCATCCACTGCTATAGATATTTTATTGAGGCCTTTATCTCTTGTCGCGACAATCGGTATGGTGTAAGAAAGAGAATCAATAAAGCGGATCCCGGGAATTGTATCCCTCCTGATTATTTCAGTACTGTTGTCTGGATAGGTGCGTTTTACCTCAATAACAATATTCCTGTTAATAGCTCTCCCAATATTCATGAATTTAGCATACACCTTGAAATGAGTTTCAGCTACTGAAATGAAAGAGGGATTAATACTGACCAGCTGGTCTTCGATTACATAATCTGGCTTAGGTGTTGAATTGAGCCGAATAGCGGGGTCTCCATGCAATGTAGATTGCTCGCAATGGAACCTGGCATAATAATCATTTTGTGTTGTCAGATTATATACTTGCGTAATAGCTTCTGTCATCGCCTCTCCAAGAGACTGACCGTACTTGTTTACACTAAATGATGTGTAGTTTTTAGTATTATAAATATCCAGGTAGTGAACAATGCCAAGGTGCGTACTTGCAATGGTAGCTATACTTCCCCTTTCAGCTGCCAGCACATATTTTTCTGATATGGTTTCCTTTGTTTGAAGCCGGAGGGGATTAAAGTTGAAAAAGTTACCCGCATTACATCCTAATAAAATAAACAGGGGATATTTACCCGGGTTATTATAGTTCTGCGGGTTATCAAGGTTGAATTCCAGAGTTGTGGCAGATGAGTGACCAAAATAAGTAACTAGACCCAATCCTTCTTCAAAAAGATTCTTTATTCGTGTATTACTTGTCTGTTCTACCGTTTCAGCTGAGCTTTTTGTGAATGTCTGCACGTTAGCCCCGTAGAGAGTATCGGCAATGATATCTTTAAACCGGCTCATACTGGCCTCTAAAGCTGCTGTAAGGCCCTCGTCACTGGCGCCAACTACATGAGCAACATTTTTCATCCAGGCCTTATCCTGGATCAGTGGTGATTGAAAAGCCTGGGCTTGTTCATACTGAATCACTTTATTGAGGTACGTAGTTAATTCATCGCCGGTAATAACAGCCAACCTGCCTATTGAAACCTTTGGAATTTCATCCAACCCGGGGTCTGCGGCCAAAAGCATATCAGAAGCCGGGTGACCAAATGTGGGTATGAAAGCCAATTTGCCGAGATCAGCATGGCTCTCATTGGCCCTGTACTGGATATAATTTATCCCTTTACCGACGAGCAAAACATTCTTTATAGGGTTTGTATATTTTGCCCGGGCCCAAAGAATAAAATTGCGGATAGACAACGGATGAAATTTTATTCCTAAGCCAAACTGATCTACGAGTTCATCGATCAGGTATATTTTTGCATTGTGGTTACCTCCGGCTGCTGAGCCCCGGTAATTTTTATACTCATCTACCGGGTGGGTTCCGTTGGACCCGTTGAGTAGTAAAGGATGTGTAATGATCAAATAATTTCCCTGGTTGGCTGCCAACTCATAATTCACGAAATTTCTCTGCTGAAAAGTAGTAACATCTGTAATAGCTACTGCCTCCTGGCTTACCAGTACCAGTTCCCTTTCAACAGCAGAAGGTAATAAAGCAATCTTGATAATAGCGGGATTGGTTATATCAGCTACATATCTTCTATTGTTTGTAATATCATATAAAACAGGTGCAGTACTTCCATAATTAAAATTGCTGATCTCAAGATAATTTCCACTGGCATTCGCCGGTAAACGGAAAGGAAAACTGCGGGTATTACCAAAATTGAATTGCCGCGGATATTTTAATTCAAACATACCGACCACCATCCGGTCAGATCCGGGTACTGTAGCCAGATTTGTTATTTCAACAGTAGCGGTGCCGCTGCTGATTGATGATAAGGCGACTGGTTTTGTTACTTTCACATAGTCGAAAAAATTCATTTCCTGGCCAAGTATTGAGTCACCATTGATCTTCACCCTGAACGTCCTGGGATTTAGCCCGTTATTCCCGCTGGCATGAATTCTGAATTCTGCTGCAGGAGCTCCGGCCCCTGTATATACATTCAGATTTGGCAGTACTTCGGTTCTGGTAACATTTTTACCAATATCACTGGAAGACCAACCTTCGCCTTTATCATAAGCGGAGGAATACACATTTTCACCCACCACCTGTGCATAGCCAGCATTCAATCTATCTCTAAAATATTTACCTGCTGTGAACATGAAAAAAGGTTCAGCTGCGGGGCTGCCTGTTATCGTATTAGCTGTGGGTACCAGGCGAAGATTTGCAGCACCGGGATTTACGGTTAGAAAATAAGCCGCCGTATCTGTTTGTAAACTCCACTTATTGTTTAGCTGGTAATCGGCTTCCCGGTAAAGCACATTATCCGGCCTTCCATCATTCATTTCTCCCCAGAACTCAATATAATCAGCAGCCCCCATTGCACCTGTTTGCACAGTGGTATACAGAGGCACTTCTTTCCCATTTCTCCATAACTGGAAATCCTGCGCAGCAGTGCTACCAAGACCGATAGAAGAAAGCGTTGGTTGACTGATCCGGTAAACCCCGGTTACAGCCACTTTGAATTTATAGTACGTTTTGCTATAGTCGATCCATTCATTATTGTAGACCTGTGAATGAGTAACAAAACCGGTACAAATGAATAATAAAAGTAAAAATCGTTTCATACAATTAGATTTATCGGGATACAGATCACTTTTTCGTTTTGTTTTTATCGCCCACCATATCTAACCGCAAGGAAAAAACATGGGTGAATAAAGGATTGGACTGGTTGGCCAGGTTGGTAAATGCATAATCAATGGTCACATTTGATATCTTGAAACCAGCACCTGCACTGGGCTGGTAGATCCACACTTTTTTCTGGTTAAGTGTATCACCGTCAGCCAATGCTTTTTGGAAATTATTAATGCCTGCACGCAGGTAGAATACGTTGTTGAAATTACATTCAAGACCCAGCTTTGGATCAACACTCACAGGATCAGAGCTGAGAATAGTATTACGCTGTCCATCAAAAGTCACATCAGCATTTAACTCAGCCAGCAGGGTTGTTTTTTTATTGATCTTGAAGTCACGGGCAACCCCCAGCACAAGACGTGGTGCAGTAGATTCTGTTGACTTAACAGGTATTTCATTGTTCGTCAGGTAAAGAACTTCTTTTTCCCTTTCGGTGAACGTAAATGACCAGGCATTGAACGTGGTGCTGATATCCCGGCCGGAAATACCAAACCGCCATTGCTTGCTCTGTATTTGTAACCCCGCATCTAAACCAAAGCCCCAGGCTTTAGCGAATTTGCCTACGTTGCGGTGGATCACTTTTGCATTCACTCCAAAATTGATGTTCTTATTCTTTGTTTCTTTCAGTTTTTGAGCATACGAAAAAATGAATGCATAATCAGCGGATGAAAAAGCCTGGATATTGTTATAATTCAGGGAACCATCTGGTTCCACCAGGAATAATGTATTCATGATATCATCCACGGCAAACCGAAGACCGGTGACGGCAAATGTTCTTTTATTATTAGCTCCGGGAAAAGCAATGCTGGCGAAATCATATTTACCAATACCGGCAAAATATTCAGCATGCATGATATTCACTTGCGGGTGATCCTTGATATTCACCAAACAGGCAGGATTCCAGTAGCCGGCAGTTCCGTCGGTTACAGACGCGACCTGTGCACTACCCATTGCAAGCCCGCGGGCACCAGCCCCGATGTTTAAAAATTCGTTGGAATATTTCCTGAATTGTGCAGTGGCTGACAGGAAAAAAAGAGATAGGAATAGGGTTAGAAAAAGGCGGTTCGTTTTCATTATTGAATTTTCAAATAAGCAATAGAATGACAGCGTTTTTTCATAGGTACGAGTACCGTGTAAAATTAGACTTAAAGCTCCAGAAATCATAGGGTGGAGGAGCAAAAAGGCTAACACTTGAAAACGAACAGGTTAGTAAAATATTGCCCGGAGGCGCAACAAACTCTTTCTGTCTTACTTTTGCCGCAAATCTTAAGCGAGTTTATGAACATGATCGAAGAATTACGATGGAGAGGGATGATCCAGGATATTATGCCCGGCACAGAAGAACAATTAAAAAAGGAAATGACCACCGGCTATATCGGGTTTGACCCAACGGCTGACAGTCTTCATATCGGCAGCCTCGTTCCCATTTTGCTACTCGTTCATTTTCAAAAGGCTGGCCATAAACCCATTGCGCTGGTAGGCGGTGCTACGGGGATGGTTGGAGATCCCAGTGGTAAAAGCGAAGAACGAAACCTTCTGAGTGAAGAAGTGCTACAGAAAAATGTGGCAGGGGTAAAGGCGCAGTTAGAAAAATTCCTTGATTTTGACCCGGCCAAACCGAATGCCGCAGAAATGGCCAATAACTACGATTGGTTCAGGAATATATCCTTTATTGATTTTCTAAGGGATGCAGGCAAGCACATCACGGTGAATTATATGATGGCCAAGGATAGTGTAAAAAAACGCATTGAAGGAGAAACAGGTATCAGTTACACTGAATTTGCCTACCAGATGATGCAGGGTTATGACTTTTACTGGCTCTACCAGCACAAGAATTGTAAACTGCAAATGGGAGGTAGTGACCAATGGGGCAATATGACGACCGGTACAGAGTTGATCCGCCGAAAAGCCGGTGGCGAAGCCTTTGTATTTACCAATCCCCTTATCACAAAGGCGGATGGTGGCAAGTTTGGTAAAACAGAAAGTGGAAACGTGTGGTTGGACCCGATAAGAACATCCCCTTACCAGTTTTACCAGTTCTGGTTAAATGCCAGTGATACCGATGCAGAGAAATGGGTCAAAATATTTACGTTCTTATCCAAAGCAGAAATAGAAACGATTTTAACTGAACACAGTAAAGATCCTGGTCAGCGTAGTTTACAAAAACGTTTAGCTGAAGAGATAACTGCATTTGTGCATGGGAAAGATGAATTAGCAAAAGCCATTGAAACAACTCAAAAACTTTTTGCTAATCAAACAGCCCCGGCAGAATCATTGAGCATTGAAGATCTTGAAGGAATGGAAGGTGTTGTGAAATCTGATTTTAGTAATAATAAAATTGCAACAGGTATTGATGTAGTTTCTTTTTTAGCGGAAACAAATATATTTCCGAGTAAAGGAGAAGCCCGAAAAACAGTACAAGGTGGTGGCGTCAGCATCAACCGGAAGAAAGTAGAAAATGCACAAATGACTGTTGACAGTTCTCTTCTCCTGCATGGCAAATATATCCTGGTGCAGAAAGGCAAGAAGAATTATTACCTTGTAAGAGCTGTTTAAAGTTTGTTGATTAAAGAAAACTACGGGTTATAGTTTTAGAAATAAGACTTTCCCTTTTTGCCCGTTTGCATACGGAGAGCCGGTTAAGCAAGTGGTTGCTGAGACCGCAGTACTATAGCCCATCAGGTGGGTGTGCCCACCCAAAGGATCCAATATATCACGGACAAAATACCATTCTGCTCCATCTGTTTGAAATAAATAGGCTCTGCCACTCAGGTGTGCCAGTGTATCGCTAAAAGGTGACCCAACAACGGTATAATTACCGCCCATTGCTACTGAATAGCCAAATTGATCTCCCTGTTCCGAATCTACTCCTAACACCGTTATTAAAAAATTTCCATTCGCTGTAGTAACCCAACTGGAGCCGTTAAAAATATAAGCCCTGGCACTACCCGGATAATTTACCAGGCTCTCAGTTGGTACTCCTGCCACCATATAATTACCATCAATCGAGACTGAATTTCCAAAATGATAATTTTGTGTATTAAAATAAGTAAGCACTTGTGTATGTGACCAGGCCGAACCGGTACGTTGAAATACATGAACAGAACCCATATCGGTAACACCTCCGATATCGTCATTCGGGGCACCAACTATTAACTGAATACCACTAATGCTTACAGAAGTACCAAATACATCAATGGCAGCACCCGATGGTATTGTAACATAATCTTGCTGACTCCAGTTAACACCTGACCTTATGAAAACATAAGCAGTCCCCTGCCAGTTATTGGCACCCACTTCATCATGCGGGGCACCTATGGCGGCATAAGCCCCATCAATTGAAACGCTATAGCCAAAATTATCACCTGCCGTTGCACTAGCACCTGTAATGCTTGCTTGCTGGGTCCAATTAGTTCCACTTCTCAAAAATATATAAGCACTACCCTGGTTATTGTTGATCCCCACATCATCATTAGGTGCCCCAACAATAATATAATCACCACTGATCGCAACGCTGTAGCCAAAATTATCATTTGCAGCTCCGCCTGTGGCCAATAATTTGGCTTGTTCTACCCAGGCAGTACCATTAAAAAAGAAAACATAGGCACTCCCCTGGGCATTATTCGCACCGATATCGTCATACGGTGCGCCAACTACTGCATAGTTTCCTTTCGTTGCAACACTGTGTCCAAACTCGTCTCCTACTTCGCCATCCGAAGCCATCTGCTCAACCGGGTGCACAAGATTTGGCTCAACTGAACTTTGAAAATAAACCCAGTTGCTTCCGTTGTACATGCATAAAGTTTGCCGGTCTGTATCAAATACAAACAAACCGGCTTTGGGATTAACAATGCCAATGCGCTGCACTGTTGTCAGGGAAGGGATCGACAACCCCTTATTAGTACTCACCACATCCAGGGCGGCACTGGGATGAGGTGAATTGGTACCAATTCCTACATTTTGTGCGATAGTCACAGAATAAAAAAAACACAGTAAACAAGCTGCTGCCAGCTTCTGTATGACACTCCTTTTTCTACGCCTGGAAACAGGAATAACCTTCCCGTTCTGGAGTGCAACAGTGCCTGCTGAACACTGGTATTCATCCAGGAAATTATTATTTACAAGATGGCTCCTGTGCAACCGGGTAAAAGATCCGCTTCCCAGGTTTTCTTCAAACCAACGGAGTAATTTTGCAGTTACCAATACTTTCCCGTCACTAAAAAAAATTCTTGAATAGTTAGATGATGCCTCTACCCGAACTATAGTGCAGGTATTGATCAAATAATCGCCGGAAGAAGTGTTCAGCTTCAAGAAATGATAACTCATGGGTAATAATTTTAAGCCTGGTATACAATTACTTTACAGGTAGCTTCAACGTGTTTGCCTGATTACAGGAACAGGCTTATATGGTCCTTATAATCCTGTTTTCTCAAATGACGATGCTGAAAATAAACTGATCCGAAAAAAAAGAAAAGGAGATTCAACACAATGCAGGCATATTTCAACCAACGGCGGGGTTATTTGGAAATGATCTTGCCACTGGCCACCAGTGCCACAAAAGCATCCCGTTCATTACGGCTCAGCGGAACTTCGTATTTGTCGATTTTTACTATAAACCCATCAATAGCAGTAATCGCTTTTAAACTGACGATATAGGACCGGTGTATACGGTAAAATTTTCCAGCCGGCAATTTTTCTTCCAGGCCGGAAATAGTATGATAAGTAATAACAGACTTATCTTTCGTTACGATCTTTACATATTCCTTCAGGGCCTCAATAAAAAGTATTTCTGTGAAGAATATTTTAACCAGCCCCCCATCGGCTTTTACAAAGAAAAAATCATTGCTCTCAGCAGCAGCAGCTCCTATCACTGTCGCCTCCTGGTCTGCTGACCGTATGTATTTCCAGGCCTTGTTTACGGAAAGCAGAAACCGTTCTATGGCTATAGGCTTCAATAAATAATCAATCGCATTGGCCTCAAAGCCATCCAGGGCATGTTCCCGGTAGGCCGTCGTGAAAATAACAGCAGGCGGGTTCGTCATCGCCTTTAAAAACTGGAAACCCGTAAGACCCGGCATATTAATATCGAGAAAGACCAGTTCAACAGGCGAAGCTGTCATTCCGGCTAGTGCTTCTTTTGCATTTTTATAGGCCCCCTTTAGCAGCAGCCGTTCATCCTGCCCGATAAAATCCTCGAGTATCTGCCGGGCAATTGGCTCATCATCAATTACAGCACAGGTGATTTGTTTCATTATAAACTCAGTTTTAAAGTTACTGAAAAGCAGTGGTCCTCCTGCTGCATCTGTAATTCATACTTACCCTGGTATTGCAGTTCAAGTATATTTTTTACACTGCTGATGCCAATGCCTCCCGTTGGCAAAGAAGAATAGTTACTGTTACTTACCCTGAATGCTAATTCATTATCCACAATCGCTGTACTCACTTTCATCCAGTCATTTTTTGATTTTTCTTTCATCCCATGTTTAAATGCGTTTTCCACAAATTGTATCAGCAAGAGTGGAATGATCTGCTGATCCCCGGCATCTCCTTGCACATCAAATTCAATAATTGTATCGTTTTCATATCTCAGCTTCTCCAACTCAATATAGCTGTGGAGAAAATTGATCTCCTGGTCAAGTGATACTTTATGCTGATTGCAATCCGTTATTACATATCGCATAATATCAGACAGCTGGCTCAATGCTGCCGGCAATTTTGGATGATTATTACGGGATAATCCATACAGGTTATTAAGTGTATTAAAATAGAAATGCGGGTTGAGCTGCTGCTTCAGCAGGTTGAGTTGCATGTCTTTATTAATCACTGCCAGCTCAAGCCGCTGGCTGGCTGCCTTCCTGTACTCTGCGTAAAATCTCAGTACATAAAAGGCCGATAATTTCACCACATACTTTCCAATATCGAACCATGAGTTATAAACCACGTCCTGAAAAGAGCGATATCGTAGTGTCTTCCCCATGAGCCATTCCTGTCCTGAATTGAGTACTACATACAACATACCGGCATAAATAAAATAATAGAGAAAGAAAATGAGAATATTTGCCGTGATCGCTTTCCATAAAGCCTGTTTATAAAAAAAGGCCAGTCCATACCAAAACATAGCCGTCAGCAGCAAATTGGCCAGGTATTGCCATAAATAGAAAGGAAAAGGAAGTACACAAGACGGACATTGTGAATAGGTAATAAAATAAGTGGCAC
The DNA here is from genome assembly GCA_016786805.1 of Chitinophagaceae bacterium. Taxonomy (GTDB): domain Bacteria; phylum Bacteroidota; class Bacteroidia; order Chitinophagales; family Chitinophagaceae; genus CADEDV01. The sequence continues at coordinate 30,167 of JAEUVP010000532.1, forward strand.
CAAGAAATATTACTTCCGCCAGTGCATAAACAGCAAATGCCTTTATCCAGAACTTCTTGATGGCCCGGCTGTCTGCAGGATTCTTTATCGGGTATATTTCAGTCCTCATCTAATTCTAAGTTCAGTGTAAAAATATTAGCAGCCGTATGGGTGGATGTGTACTTCTTCGGATATAATTTTTCCAGCAGGGCCGGCAAACCCGGTGCTTGTTCGGTACCTGTTATGGAGAACTGCATCATTTTTTTTTCAAATGCTATCCTGATACTATACTCCTGCCTGCCTTTCTTTTTGTCTGTTGAAATAACATTATCCAGTAACCCTGCCAGTAAAAGTGGTGCGATCTTAAGCTGCTCACCACCTGGTTCACATTCCAGGTGGATCAATACGTCGCCATCCGACTGCTTACTTAGCAACCCGGCATAAATATGAAGAAACGCTGTTTCCTTTTTCATTTCTATCAAAGGTTCCCTGGCTTCATAAATGACATACTCCATCACTTTAGCCAGTTGCAGGATCGGCTCAGTGGCCTGTTGCGGTTTAACAGCAGCCATTTGTTGCAAGTGATTGATCGTTTTAAAATAAAAAGAAGGATTAAGATGCCATTTAAGCATCTTTAACTGCAAGTCTTTATTCGCAAGTGCCAGTTCAATTCTCTTTTTTTCCTCTTCCCGGTAGTTATAGAAATAGGCAGCCAGGTAAAACCAGGAGAGGCGGAAAGCATGCTTCAGCAGTTGATAATTAAGATAGGAATACTGGCTTCCATTATCCAGCATTGCTTTGAGCCGGTGTTCCGGGGTCCTGGTGATCTCCTCCAGATTAATGTATAAATACCCGATCAGTTCCTGTACAGGACCAAACCAAACATAACTATATAGTAGATAAAACCCGGCATTGACAAGCACCTGGATGATGATCTTTTCCTTTTGCACCAGCAAAGCCACCCACCAAACCGGCCATATCAGCAGGCACTGAAAGATCCACATCAGCCCGTGAAACTCAATATGGCTGATAGGCCTTGTGCCAAAATTATTCAATATAAAAAAAAACAATAGCTGTATAATGGCTTCCACAAGGGCATACAAGGCAAATACGTTGAGCCAGTACCGTGTTGCAGTAGTATGATAGAAAGACGGTGACATCTTCTCTTAAAGATAACCAGATACGCTACCACCTTACCTAAATCATAAAATAATTCAACAAAATGAAAGTAATTTTCAACCAAACTGTTACTTTACCCGGTGAACCGGAACTATATGCAAAAGATCTATTTCATCAGCGGGCTGGGGGCAGATAAAAGAATATTTTCTTTCCTTGATCACTCCGGTTACGAGCCTGTCTTTGTTGATTGGATTGTTCCGGCTCAAAATGAATCATTGCCTTCTTATGCCCTTCGTTTAAGAGAGCAAATAAATGACCCTCATCCGACCATTGTGGGTATTTCCTTTGGAGGTATGTTACTGACTGAAATGGCAAAAGCAGACCCCGGAATCAAAGGGATCATCCTGGCCAGCAACAAGACCTCTGTTGAATTTCCTTCCTACCTGCGGATTGGCAAATATCTTCCGGTATACAAATGGACACCGGTTAGTTTCTCGAAAAAGACCATGCTGGCCAATACCTGGATACTTGGCGGCATTCAACCAGAACATAAAAAACTATTACAGCAGATCATCCGTGAATCGGATATGAATTTCTCCCGCTGGGCTATCGGTGCCATTTTGCGGTGGGAAAATAAAATAGTTCCCAAAAATATCATCCATATTCATGGCACAGCAGATAAACTGCTGCCTTACCGTCTCGTGAAAGCTGATTATACAATAAAAGATGGAACCCATGTGCTGACCATGGACCAGCATGAAGAAGTGTCTGCACTGCTAAAGAAACTAATTCACTGATTTCACTGCCTTCCACATCTCATCCGCCACCAACTGGTTTCCTTTTTCGTTGAGATGCACTCTGTCGTAAGTAAGAATATTCTTTTCCTGGTTAGTGGGGTTATTGGCTTTGTTGTAGTCAAGAAATTTTTGCCGCAGATCAACGAGTACTAAATTATTTTTCTTCGCCATATCCCGGATCATATTGCTATAGCGGTTCAGGTCGCCATCCAACTGGTTACTCATATCCGTCTTCTCCCCCACCACGGCCGGTGTACACAGTATGGCTTTGATATTTTTCTCTTTCAGTTTTTTCAGAATGGCTAAGTAGAATTTTTCAAACTTATCAGGATCAGTACCTGTGCCTAATAGTGTTTTATGCCATACATCATTCACCCCCACATAAATAACCACCACATCCGGGTTCTTACTCAATACATCATCTTCGAGCCGTAAATAAAGATCATATACTTTGTTGCCGCTGATCCCGGCTCCAATAAAATCATATCGTTCACCTTTTCCTTCTAATTTACACATACTGTCAACACGGGTCACATAACCGCCCGGCTTCACACCCAGCTCTGTAATAGAGTCTCCAAAAAAAATCACTTTAGTTTTCTTTTGCGGCATAAAAGCGACTAAGGCTGCCAGCAAAATAAAAAGAGCCAGTTTTTTCATACTATTTAATTGATCACACAAGGTAAAATAAAAAACACCTGCCTGAGACAGATGTTTGAAAATGTATAAGCGTTGCTTGCAGCTGTTACTCCACATCCACCTGTTTCCTGATCACTGCCCCGTCTGCAGCTTCCGGCAGGTACTTTCTTTCCCTGATCAGGTAACCATTTCCTTTTTCACAAAAATGTACTTTCAGGTTTTCTAAACTGATGGGGTTGCCATCCGGTATATCCGCAATATTCGAGTGCAAAATATCATGCCCGTCGAGGATCATCACCAACCCGCTGCCAATCGCTTCCATCTTATTTCCCTCCGTGATCAGCATGCCTGTGTCTTCACCCAGTCCAATACCAATACAGGAAGGGTTCGTGGCCACCGCCTGCGCCAGTCTTCCAAAACGTCCCCGTTTTTCAAAATGCGAATCAATAATAACTGTATTTAAAAACCCAAGCCCGGTGGTGATCTTTACCTCTCCTTTCAAATGCGCTCTTGTGGCATTGCCTTCATAGATCATGGTATTGCTCATCGCCATGGCTCCGGCGCTGGTTCCGGCAATGACAAAACTCTCTTCCTGGTATCTTCTTTTGAGAATAGTTAAAAATTCAGTGCCCCCGTCCGTAGCACTCAGCCGTAATTGATTGCCGCCGCTGAACATCACCGCATCGCAATGACGGATACGTTCAATGTATTCATCATTCATCGCATCCTGCCGGGTGCGGATATGCAACAGGCCGATATTGGTGCAACCGATTTTTCCAAAAGCATTGAGGTAGTTTTCTCCCACTTCGTAGGGAATCATGGAAGCCGTGGTGATGACTTCTATTCTTGCAGAGGGACCGCCGGCTTCCTGCACCACCCGGCGCAGGATACCCAGCTCAAAAAAATTGAGGTTATTACGTTGAAATTCTCCGGTCTCCAGGTTCGTCCCTTTATCTTCTGCTCCTCCGATGGCTATTAGTTTTCCCTTAGGATGGCTCATTCATTCGGGTTTGATTAACAACAAAATAAAAGAAAAATAATATAACGCTGACAACTAGCGCCGAAGTATGTGGATATGTGGAGAAAGATTATGTACCCGGCTGAATGACTACTATCAGCTCTGGTTGCGGCGCTCCGTTCAGGGTTCTGTCCGTTGCTCAGCCTTTTCGAAGAATTTCTTTTTCAGGTAATACACTCCCACACCGGCAACAGCAAATAAACCACCCCAGAGAGCATATTCATTATTATATAATAAAAACAGCCAGATAAGCAATGTGATTATGACCGGCACCGGGTATAACCACATTTTAAAAGGAAGTTCTCTACTACCAAATTTCTTGCGCAGCAGCACCACTCCCACCGACTGTGCCATGAATTGCACCACGATCCGCATGGCGAGTATTGCTGTGATCACATCCGATAA
>JAEUVP010000015.1 GCA_016786805.1 Chitinophagaceae bacterium
GGTACCGGCACAGCTTCCAGGAACGCAGCCGTGCGGATCGAAGGGAAAAGGATCATCGCCGTTGGAAATCTTCAGCCCTTTGCCGGGGAAGAGGTGATTGACGGGGAAGGAAAGATACTGGCACCGGGTTTTATCGACAGCCATAGTCATCTTGGTGGTTCATTAACCAAGTATCCCGAAGCAATGGCTGCACTAAACCAGGGAATCACCACGATCATATCCGGCCAGGACGGCAGCAGCGATCCGGTGGATTCGATCAAAGCAAAAATCAAAAGAACACCCGTGGCTATAAATGTTGCCACTTATACCGGCCATACTACAATCCGTGAAAAGATATTGGGCGAACCACAACTGAGTCGGCCTGCCAATGATGAAGAGTTACAAAAAATCAAAACCTTATTACGGGAAGATTTGAAGAAAGGTTCATTAGGTCTTTCGACCGGGCTGGAATATGAGGGAGCTTTTTACAGCAACCGGCATGAAGTGATCGAATTGGCCAAAGTAGCTGCAGAAGAAAAAGGGAAATACATCAGTCATATCCGCAGTGAAGATATCAGTATGAATGATGCCATTGATGAGATCATTAGTATTGGCCGTGAAGCAAAGATACCAGTGCAGATATCCCATATCAAGATCGCTTTAAAAGACGATTGGAAAACCGCCCCCAAATTGATCGCCGCTCTTCAAAAGGCAAGGACAGAGGGTATTGCTATCACCGCTGATTGTTATCCCTATAATTTCTGGAACAGCACTCTACGTGTTTTATTTCCTAAAAAAGATTTTAAAAGCCTGGAAGCAGCTACTTATGCCACGGAGCATTTATTTGACCCCGAAGGTTCCGTATTGGTTCGTTTTGCACCCGACAGTAATTATAAGGGCAAAACAATTGCCGCCATTGCAAAAATGAGGAATGAAACCGCGGCACAAACACTTTTATACCTTGTGGCAACAGCAGAGAGCTATGAAAAACAATACCCGGATGCAGGCGGAGTTGAGGCGATCATGGGTAAATCAATGACAGAGGAAGATATTGCAACCTTCCTGCAATGGCCGCATACCAATATCTGTTCGGATGGAGCCAATGGTGGTCATCCAAGGGGATATGGAAGTTTTACACGGGTGCTGAGCCACTATGTAAAGGAAAAAAAGATCATGAGCTGGGAAGAAGCGATATACAAAATGACAGGACTCGCTGCTGAACACACCGGGATCCGTAACCGGGGAATCATTGCCGCCGGTTATTTCGCCGACCTGGTACTGATCGACCCGGTTACAATAAAAGACAATGCCGGAATAAAAGATCCAAAAGCCTTATCAGACGGTATTGTAAAAGTTTGGGTGAATGGTGTCTTGGTATATGCGTATAAACAATCACAGCAACAATATCCCGGAGAGTTTATAGCAAAGTAATATACTGTCGTAAAAAAGGAAACCCTGCTTTTGCATGAAGCTTCATACAAAGAGCAGGGTTTGGATAGTAACCTTAACCTAAATGTATCCTATTTATAAAATTGTTGTGACAGGAGGTTCGAAACAACTTTGAACTCACCATGGCTTTTCTGAAGCTGGTAGCAGTTATTAATAGCCCTGATATTGGGATTTGATAAGTGCTTTTCATTGTAAGGTGCTATGATATCTTTCTCCACCACTGCGTTTCCTTTATCATCAACTGTTTTGGTCAGCAGGCGGTAATGAAAATGCCAGGGGTTCATCTCGCCTACAGACTCAGAGGAAGTAAAGGAGTCATTAAATCCTTCAAAAATAAGTTCGCTGGTATGATGGGCATGTTCATGCAGCATCTCGGTGATCTCGATGTATTCATCCAGTTCGGGATCATTGTGAACGATGCCACTATCCCAAACGGTTTCGCCATTCAGGTAAACAACGAGCCTGTTGTCAACATGTTTTACATTGATCCAGTATTCCTTTTTCATGATCTGCTAACTTTTTAAAATTAAAAACTCTTTCCGGGTACAAATTTTGATCTTATTCCTTTGGGAGAGTATGATTAAGGTTAGAAGGACAGCTGATAATCGTAATCCCCATTACTGATCTTCGGGGTTTCACGAACACCTGTTTGTGCAGTTACTCTTCTGGTAAGCGAAGAGCAGGTTTACTACAGATCCTTTAGTTTAATGATCTTTACGGGGCAGAGGGTTGCCGCTTTTTCATTGGCGGCACCTTCTTCATCACCTACTTTTACGGTCCAGAATCCCCTGCGGTTCTTTGAATCGATCAAAACACTTCTCCCATCTCTCTTTGACATACGCCAGCGGTCGGGTGCCGCTTCCACGCAATAGTTGCAGCCAATACATTTATCTCTTTGCTGGGTAATAGTGATCATGTTGTTTGTTCTTCTGCCACATCGACAATTTTATAGAGCTTATCGGAAGTATGTACCGGTATATCCAGCGGGAAAGCACAAAGGTCACCTTTTACTGCAGTTTCCTTTGCCCCTTTATCGTTGACATGCAGTGAAGATACTGTTGTTTCAATCACCCCGGTATGTTTACCGGTGATCATCACCCGGTCCCCGGCATTCAGCGGGTAAGCTTCGATCTTAAATTCGGCGATTTTTATTTTCGGGTAATAATGATGGCCTTTCCCGATATATATCTTTTTAGTAGTTGCTTTGGAGCCATGAGTATCATTCCACTCACCCAGTAGCTGACCGGTAAAATAACCGCCCCAAAAACCCCGGTTAAACACTTGTTCCATTTGCTTCATCCAGGCCAGCGCCTTTTCCCGGGTATATGTTCCCTTGAAATAATCGTCAACAGCCTGCCGGTAACAGGATGTAATTGTCTTAACATAATCAGGGCTCTTTCCTCTTCCCTCTATCTTCAGCACACTTACACCGGTTTCAATAAGCTCATCCAGGAAATTTATCGTACAAAGATCCTTCGGTGAAAGGATATACTCATTATCAATTTCCAGCTCATGTCCTTCTTCCAGGTCGGTCACTTTATATTTTCTCCGGCAATTCTGCACACAGGCACCCCGGTTGGCTGAAGAGTTATGGGTATGTAAACTTAAATAACACTTACCTGAAACTGCCATGCATAAGGCACCATGGGCAAATACTTCTATGGCCACTAAGTTTCCGGACGGCCCGGTTATCTTCTCTTTTTTGATCCCATCGCAGATCGTTTTTATCTGTCCGAGACTTAGCTCTCTTGATAAGACCATTACATCAGCAAAGTGTGAGTAGAAACGCACTGTTTCCAGGTTGGTTATATTCAGTTGTGTTGAAATATGTACTTCCATCCCGCAGCTCCTGGCAAAAGCAATGACCGCCTGGTCGGCGGCGATCACAGCTGTGATGCCTGCCTTTTGAGCTTCACGGATCACTGCTTTCATCAGTGAAAGATCATGATCGTAGACAATGGTATTTAGCGTCAGGTAAGAACGAACATTGTTTTTACGGCAACGTTCCGCAATTTCAGCCAGATCTTCCAGGCTGAAATTCATGGTGGCCCTTGCCCGCATATTCAGTTGCTCCACCCCAAAATACACTGAATCAGCCCCGGCCTGTATGGCTGCCTGGAGACTTTCAAAATCACCTGCCGGTGACATCAGTTCAATTTTTTTTGTTTGCATCCCCCGATTTTAGAGGCGCAAACGTAAAAAAATAAAAGGATATAAAGGTTGAGTTTGCTCAATGGTTCTCCCGCAGTGTTAAATGACTACCTTGAACCTTTAACTACACCATGAGTAAAAATTTTGACCAGCTGATAAACAGCTACCTGGAGAATAAGATCGGAATTGATACTGGATTCATCACCCCATCACTATCGGAAGGTCTGCGTCAAAATATATTACAATTGCAAAACGATGACAGAATGGTAGCTGCCGGAATTGGCAACGACATAGTAAGTGATGCGCATCAAAAAATAAGGGGCGATAAAATTTACTGGATGGATAAAAGCCATTCCAATATATTTGAGAACGAATTCCTGGAATTGGTCAATGATTTCGTGGGGCACCTCAATGAAACCTGTTATACCGGTATCAACAGCTATGAATTTCACTATGCAGTATACGAAGAGGGCAGTTTCTATAAACGGCACAAGGATCAGTTCAGGAATGACAGCAACCGGAAATACTCGCTGATCAGCTACCTGAACAAGAACTGGAAAGAAGAAGATGGCGGACAGCTACAGGTATACCAGGCAGAAGAAATTCAACAAATCATGCCGCAATCACAAACAGCAGTTTTCTTTAAAAGTGATGAAATGGAGCATGAAGTATTGAAAGCAAACCGGCAACGAATGAGTGTCACCGGCTGGCTGAAGCAAATCTGATTATATGCTCTATAGCAATCTTTGCAGGTCTCTAATTTACCTTCGACAATTTATCCGTTACAACAAAATAGCCTTCATTCAGCAAACGCACCATTTCATCTGTAGTCCAGGAGCAGTCAAAATAGTATGATTCTGCATCCACAGAATAAAACATACAAGGCAATTTTGCAGCTTTTGAAGCGGGTATCCATAATTGAATACTGCCATCTTCTCTTTTTTCAAGCACGAAGATGCGCCACCAGTTATTAAAACTGGATATTTCTTCTCCTAAAATCCGGCTACGGATATTCAGTACATAAAATTGTTTATTGAGCTTACGGAGAAAAGCATTTTGCCCCATATCTATACAAAGCGTATCCCTTTTGGTAAATAAGATGGTATCACCCGCTGTAAGATATGGGTATCCTTTTTCCAGCAATCCTTTATCCCCTACTTCATAAATAAAATTATCATGCAGCATGTAATTATATACAGTATCTGTTCTTTTTTGCAGGGAATCATACCGGATACTTCTTACACTGCCATAAAAGATCGGGGGATTCAGCATGCCCCCGTTTTGACTGAGCCGCGGCCAGTCGCCCATCAATACTTTTTCCTCGGATGTCGTTATTAGGTAAGCATGCTCCTTCTCTACAAAATAGTATTGGGAATCCTCTGTTTGTGGCTTACTTACTCTTGAAATGTAATTTCCGGGATCAGGGCTTGGGCCGGCTTCGATACCGGAAAACAGATCACCTGGTAGCATCTTTCTGCTGTCTGAAAGGCTGATGGTTTCTTCAATCGTATCATTGATCACTACCCAGCTGCCACGTAATTCCCTTGGGAACTCGTATAAACTTTCTTTGTCTGCCGGCTGAGGAGTAGAAAAATTATGATACTCACAGGATAAAAAGAAAAATGATAAAAGAGACAGAATGAAGAAACTGTAACTGCCAGTACGGCGAAGATTACGATGTTTCATATGGTTGCAATTTGAGGGCAAAGCTATCGGATATGAAAATCAGGCTTGTTGATTTTCGTCATTCAGCAAGTTGATTACAGGCTATAACCAATGGAACAGGCTGGTTTTATCCTTTCTGATCAAAGTCATAGGTTAAAGGAGAACAGGCAGCATAGCTTTAACAGGCGGTTCTATATGAAAAAGAACTTAATTATCTTATTCATATTACTGATCGTTCCTTTCTTTATTTTATCACAGGTGGTATCCACCCCTGATTCATCCACGATCAGCAACTGGAAAATGACCGGGTCCTTTCTTTTAAAAACGGGACAATACCCCGAATCAGTAATATACCTGGATTCGGTATTAGATATTTCACCATTTGATCGTCAAGTCCGGTTAACCAAAGCAGAGGCCTTCTTCAGAATGGGAAACTACAATCTATCAAAACATGAGCTCGATTTCCTGCTGCAACTGAACAAAAACGATACTACAGCCATTTTTAAGCGGGTACTTGTGAATATCCAACTGGGAGATTACCAGGCTGCCCTGTCGGATGCAAATAATTATACGGATATCAAACCCGGGGATGCCTATGGATGGTATTACAAAGGATATATTTTCAAAAACAGGGTGCCCTCAAAGCCTGTTACTGTCACAGTTAAAACATCCTACAAAAAAGCAATAAAAAATCTCGAAAAAGCGATAGAGATCAACGGAGGACAATTCTATGAAGCCTTTGTAGTCCTCGGAAATATTTATAAGAATCTTGATGAAAGAGACAATGCCCTGGATAATTACCGAAAAGCCATTGCGGCCGATTCAAATCAGGGGCTTCCGTATATGAATATTGGTGAGATGCAGCTTTCAGGAAAAGACACAGCAGCGGCTCTTGCCAGTTTTTATAAAGCCATCGATGTAAACCCGGAAGATCAGTATACAATTACACAGGTAAATAAATACCTTGTCCGCCTGGGTATATATGACCAGGCGTTATCCATTTTTGACAGGTGGATCAATGATGACTCCACGTCCCTGAACGGCTGGTTGGGCAAGGGATCGGTATACCTGCAACAAAAAAAATTTACTGAATCGTTGGCTTGTTTTGACAAAGCCGTTTCTTATCACCCGGGAACTGCTGCTGTATATTATTATCATGGATTGGCCAATATTGGCCTAGGGGAAAAAAAGGCTGGTAAAGAAGATCTCCGGTTGGCAGCTGAACTCGGTAATGCAGCGGCCAGGAAATACCTGGAAACTGACCTGCGTTATTCTGAAAGCTGGCTGCCATTCCTTTTTGGGCTGTTAAAACAGCTGCCAAAATGATCATTGTAACTACCGATCAGGCTCATTTTTTTGAATCACCGGTTTCATTATCTTCCGCATTTTCAGCCACCCCATGAATGATGAGCATGGGTCAACGTTTTTTTGTTAAATGAATGACTTATGAACGATTGCGAAACCATTGAAAGGAAAAAGGATTACCAGGAAGAAGGCCATGGAGAGCCCATTGTCCTCCTCTATGGATTATTTGGTTCTGTTAATAATTTCAGGCCGCTGATTGATCACCTGAAGCAATCCTACCGGGTGATCGTACCCGTCTTTCCCTTTTATGATATGGGAATAGGTATTACCATTTTTTCATTAACAAAATTTGTCGACCGGCTTATGAATGAGCTGGGTCTTGAAAAATTTCATTTACTAGGCAATTCAATGGGCGGGCACATCGCCTTATTGTACACACTGGAGCACCCGGAAAGAGTTGCATCATTGATCCTGAGTGGCAGTTCCGGCCTCTATGAATGTGGTATGGGGGACAGTTTTCCGAGGCGGGGTGATTACAGTTATATTAAGGCAAAAGCAGAGCAAACCTTTTTTAACCCGGAGACAGCCACCAAAGAACTGGTAGATGAAATATATGCAACCGTAAACAGCCGGAAAGCACTGCAGATATTATCACTGGCCAAATCAACGATACATAATAACCTGGAAAAAGAACTGGCGAAAATCAAAACCCCATGCTGCCTGATCTGGGGAAGAAATGATTGTGTAACACCACCCGATGTGGCCCTGAAATTCAACAGGTCCATTCCGGGTTCAGAGTTGTATTGGATCGATCAGTGCGGGCATGTACCAATGCTGGAAACACCTGCTGCATTTAATACTATTCTGGATGGTTTTTTGCAACCTGTTACTGCAAATCAATTCGAACTGGCAGCATCATAGATATAGCCAAATTTTTACAACGGGATATTGCCGTGCTTTTTACGGGGCCG